>JACMMB010000057.1 GCA_014379305.1 Akkermansiaceae bacterium | reverse complement strand
CTCCACCTCGCCACCCACTGTGGCCCCGACGCTCTAGCAGCAGGCCTCAAAGCCGGCGACCTCCTCCGTGACCTCGCCGCCATCGCCGGCGGCAAAGGCGGCGGCAAGCCCGACCAGGCGAGAGGTGCCGCGCCGGATCGCGAGAAGCTCTCCGCGCTCAAGGATGCCGCCAACTCCAAGTTTGTCCGATGAGACCAGCAATCAAGTCATCTGGAATTTGCTCGTGGATTGTCCGATGCCTCGCGGTGCTAACCCTGTACCTTCCTCTTTATGGATCCGAGATCGATGCCGGTGGACTTCTCGAAGCTGCATCCAAGGGTGATCTGGAACGGGTTCGTGAGTTGCTAACCAAGAACCCGGATCTTCTGAATGGAACTGGCAATGGCGGCACGCCGCTGTGTGCGGCAACTATCCTTGCGCGGAAAGAAGTGATCGAGCTGCTGCTTTCCAAAGGGGCTGACGTCAATCTGCCAACCCATCAATATTTCGTTCCCAAGGGGGACGACAATCAAATGCCGAAACCCCTGAGCGTGACGCCCCTGCAGCTCGCGGCGTATCAAGGTTATGCGGAAATCGCGAAGATTCTTTTGGCCGCAAAGGCCAACCCAACAGCAAAGAGCGAGGACGGCACCACCCCTCTGCATACGGCCGCGGTTTGCGGTAGGGCCGAGGTTGTCAAGGTGCTGATCGATGGAAAGGCGGACCTCAATGCCCGCGACAAGGATGAGGCAACGCCCGTCCATTATGCCGCCGCCCTGGGAAGACCAGAAATCTATGATGCATTGGTCGCCGCCGGCGCGGATGTCGATGCCGTGGCACAGAAGGGATCCTACGCCGGAAAAACCCCACGGCAGATGGCGAAGGAACACTTCCAGCCCGTCCTCCCCGATCCGGCTCTTGCGAAATCCGTCATTTCGATGAGGATTCTTGTCCTTGCGCTTCATGAGTTCGCAAAGAAACACGGAACCTTCCCCAACGAGGTGACCGCAAAGATCTTGGAAAAAACATCCCCGGAATCCGTCAAAATAGATCCTTCCAGCTCGGACGATTTCCTCAACCAAGCTGCTCTGGTGTATTCCGAGCCCGCGTCTCTCAGTGCCTGCATGACAGGAGATGGGGCCGATAAGCGGTGGGTTTGTTCGTATATTCCTGGCGCAGCTCCCACAAGCGACTCCAAGCGTCCGGTAGCCCTCCTACCGTTGATTCAAGGAAAGCCTTTGTTCGAGGCCGCAGCCCTTTCAGGCAAGGCGGTGATCGTCTTTGCCGATTTCAGCGTGCTCCACTTTCCCATTGAGCCGGATGGCCGGGTGTTGATCAACGGATTGGATATCTTTGATTCCAAGCAGCCTTTCTGGGAAGGCTCGAAACCCAATATCAAGTGGCCGCGGCCCGCCGGGTCACTGAAGGAGTGACGGATTGCCACCCTTTTCCAAGCCGATTCACAAGTCTATCACCTGAAGCATCCGCTGCGTCTTATTCCACCGGATGATCTTCTCATCCGCCGTGATCAGCGGGATTCCGAGAGTGATTGCCGTCGCGACGATGATACGGTCGGCAGGATCGCCATGGAAGTCGGGGAGGCGGCAGCTTGCCGTGGAAATTTCCGCGGTGAGGGGCGCAAGAGTGATAGGCGATTCGAGGTTGGCGAAAAACCAGGATTCTTCATCCGGCATCAGGCTCAGCCGGCCTTTCATCGCCAGCATGGAAACCTCCCATTGCGAGATGGCGGAAACAAATGCGGTGCCGGAGAAATTGCGAATCTGCTCCCCCCGTGGATCGCCCGCCGCCGACCAGACCCAGACATGGGTGTCGAAGACCGCCGCGACGAGATTTTCAATCTTCAACATCCCAATGTTCTTCGGTGCTCAGGAGATCGCCGAGAATGACGGTGGCGTCCTTGGACCGGCCGAACAATTTCCCCGGTGAGCTGGCGGAAATTGGGATCAGCTCGGCAGCCGGTTTGCCATGGCGAGTGATGGTGATTCGGGATTTTTCCTTCTGCACCTGATCGATCAGTCCGAGGCAGGTGGCCTTGAATTGGGTTACGGAGATGTCCATGTGATGATTGTAGTCAGACTATGGTCATTTTCAAATCTTTAAATTCATCAGCACACGCTTCTTTTGCGGACAAATCAGGTTCCGGCTGTCCGCAACCACTGGAATATCTACTTGCCGTGGCCCCCTCGTTTGGACCAAGGTTTGTTTTCGGCTTTTTCATTCACCGGCCTCCCCCTTGGCCAACCGGCAAGATTATGAAAACCATTTATCGATTCGGCGTTCTCACGCTCACCATCCTGACTTGTGAGATCAGCCACGGGCAGGATACCACGGCCAAGCCGCAATCGGGCAAGGAGCAGCAGCCCTCCGGTTTCTGGCAGAAACTCACGATGCAGCCGTTTGTCGATTCCCAAGGTATGGTGTTCGTGGAACTGCCACTCCCGTCCGACTGGAAAGTGATGCGCAATCCCGGGCAAGGCCAGCCCGCCATCGTCGGGCCTAACGGAACGAAGGTCTTCTTTTTTCCCAACCGGAGTTTCGTGTTCCCAAACGATCTCTCGCT
>JACMMB010000056.1 GCA_014379305.1 Akkermansiaceae bacterium | reverse complement strand
TCATCGGCGCTGCCATAGTGAAACAGAAGATACTCGGCTAGAATGGTGGGAGATTCGTAGACTGCGCTCATTGGTTCGGTTTCTCCGCTACGATTCATGTTGTGTCAAACCACGACATCTATTTTCCAATTTCCGGCAATCCCATGGACTTGTATCCTGCTTGAGAAGTTGCTGGAGGACCGGATAAAAATCCGTAATCTCCCGCAATGCGATTTCTTGTGGTGATTGCCGGAAAGCCCGCTTTAGCCTATGCCAAGGCGGCGGTCACGGAGTACATGAAACGGCTTGGCAGGTTTGGCAGTTACGAGCTCCTGGTTGTTAAAGCCGGTGAGAGCGAAGCGGTCTCAGCCAGACTGCTGGAAGCTACCGGTGGTTGTTACAGGATTGTATTGGATGAGCGGGGACATGCCCCGACAACCCGGAATTTAGCGAAAACAATCGATGATTTGGAAATGGCAGGTGAAGTGAAAACAATGGCCTTTCTCATCGGGGCGGCGGACGGACATACCGAAGCCCTTCGATCAAGGTGTGAAATGTGCCTTTCACTATCAAGCCTGACTCTACAACATGAGCTGGCGCTGGTAGTGCTTTTAGAACAACTCTACCGGTTAGCTTCGATCAAGTCAGGCAGTCCTTACCATCGCGATTGATCTAAGCCTGATACGTGATCAGCGACGGTATTGATTCTGCGGGAGCATACTGAATTGCCCGCCTCCCTGACCTGCAACCGGGGTGTTCCAAGGGATCTGACTCGATGTAGAAACAGGACCGACAGGTTTTTTTTGCTCCTCGTCGGCGCAGGAAGTGATGGCTGCCGCAGCTAGCGCGAGAATCAAAAAACGGTGCATAAACCCAATGAAGCGAAATTCCCGGAATTTGCAAGCGATGTTAACGAACGCCATTAATTAGGCGATGGCTTGGCAAGGATCACTTTATCGCCTATCTGAATCCTGACTCCTGGAGAAAGAGTTTTGAGATCAATTTCGGCAATTGTCTGGGTCGGCTCGACTGCGGATGGATTGACCTTTGCAATCAGGCGTCCGTCGCGTTTCACAAGCAGGCTGGATTGTGGAGTAAAGCCGGAGTTCGAGCCGGCACCGATGACGATGAAGCCCCATTCCTGATTGACGGCGGACACCCGGGCTTCCATTGCGTTGCGCGAAATGCGCCTATTCCGGGAATCCTTGCGATCCACCAGCCGCTGCACGTCCTGCTGCTTGCTGGAAAGACTGCTTTTGGCACCTACTAGCAGGGTTCCCAGCTCTTCAACCTTGGCGCGCTTGTCGGTAACATCCTGCTCGATTTCGGCAATCTTATCACCGAGGTTATCGATATTCACATCCTCACCGAGATCGGCAAACACGGCTTGAACTTCTTCAAGCGCTTTATTCAATTCGGCGAATTCCTGATCCTGGCTGACAAGTTCGGCATCAAGGCCGGCACCGTCTTTTTTCAACGTGTTTGCCGTCGATTCGAGGGCAAGCACGCTTTGGGTTCCTGCTTCAAGGTTGTTTTTGGAGGTTTCCAGGAGCGCTTTTTCGTCGGTGATATTCTTGTCCGCGACATCCGCTTTGGCAGTGACGGATTTGTTAGTGGCTATCGCTTCAAGACGCTCGGTTTGCACTTTTTCAAATTTCCCGGATTGGGAAATCGTGAAGAAGGCGGCTCCACCGCAGATGATGATGGCTAAAATTGGAAAAATGAATTTCATGGGTTTTGTGAATTCTTAGTGCGGTGGGTTATCTCAGTTGGTGCCGGTTTTTTTTGAACTCTTGGATCCGGCAATCACACGGTCGCCCACCATGAGGGTCACATTCTCGCCTATGGAATCCGGAATGATGCTCGCTGAGGAAGTTCTGGTTTCCACTGCGGTTACAAGAAGCTTGGCGATGACTTCGTTGTCACGCAGGACATCGAGGGTCGAGTTGGTGACGACACCGGCATTGTTGCCATCGGCAAGTGTGACAAAGCCCCAGGTCGGGTAAATGCTCCGGATGCGGGTGCGGAGGGTCGCAAGGGATTCGCCTTTGCTGATGAGGTCGAACTCTTCCTGGCGGCGCTTCGCCTCCGCAACGGAAGCGGTGGTTTGTGCGGTCACGTTGGCGAGGGTCGCTTCGTTGCTGGAGATGGACTGGGCAAGCTCCTCAAGCTCGATGCGCATGGTTTTCATCTTGCCGGCGAGCTCGGTGACGTTGCCGATTTTGGCTGTTTTCTCGCGAATATCGTCGAGCTGCGTTTTATTGGACGCGACCTTTGCGGTCTTGCTTTCGTTATCAGATAGCAGCGCGGCGTTGGATTCCGTAAGTTCGGCTTCCTCCTTGCCCTTCGCAGCAGTCTGGGAGTCAACATCGGCCCGCTCGATGGGCAGGGCTTTGAGAACCTCCTGGGCAGCTTTCAATCTGGCCTGGCTAATGGTGAGAAGCCGGGACTCATTGACCTTGTTTTCGATTTCCTCCTGAAAATGTGAATTGTTTTTGGATGCTACAAAGGCTGCGATCGCGAGGAAGATTGCTGTAAAAATACCTAAAATATTGGCCATGGGTTTTGTGTGAGCTTGGGATTCCGGGTGTGGGAGGAAGACTAGTGGAGCAAATTCAGCGGCGGCAATACCAAATTTCCTTAATATCAAAATGATTTGGCCGGAGGAAGCTTGCCTTTACAAACGCATCCCGCGCGCCAAACGTGCCGCCCGCCGCGAATAATGAAGTCGATTATAAGAGTATTCAGCTATCTAAGGCGCTATCCGAAGCTTGCGGTTCTGCAACTCGTCTGTGCGCTGGGCATGACAGCGGCGCTGTTTGTTTTTCCGAGCATTACGAGATATTCTGTCGACCAAATCCTCCCGAATCCTGCGAGGCATGGTGAGTTCATGTTTTGGGTGATGATCGCGCTGCTGGGCTTTCTCGCCCGCGACGGGCTCAATGGATTGCGTATTTTCATAAACAATCATTTCGAGCAAAAGGTCATCTACGACATCCGTTCAGACCTCTATGAAAAAATCCAGCGCCTGCCGCTCAACTGGTTCGATACGCGCCGCACGGGCGACATCATGACGCGGGTGGTGGAGGACGTCACGAACATGGAGCGCGTTTTGATCGATGGGATCGAGCAGGGGGTGGTGGCGATTCTGCAGGTCATCGGTTTCGGATTCTATCTCTACTATATGAATGCGGGGGTCGCGGCATGGGCCACTCTTCCGGTTCCTTTACTGGCGATTGGCGCATGGGTCTATTCGTCCTGCGGCCGGGACAGATACCGGAATCAGCGGGATGCAACCTCCGATCTGAACGCCCTGCTGCATGACAACATCGCGGGCATCCGGCAGATCAAAAGCTACGCTGCGGAAAAAGTTGAGCATGGCCGCTTCAATAAATCATCCGAGGCATTACGACAGGCAACCTTGCGAGTGATGAAATGGTGGGCCGCGTATGCACCGGGCATGTCTTTCATCCGCATGATCGGCTATGTCTTCGTGCTTGGCATGGGAGGATCCGCAGTGATGAAAGGAACGATGAGCATGGGTGACTTCACCGCATTCCTGGTTTCCCTCTCGTTGTTTTATGAGCCGATCGACCGCTTGAATTCGCTGAATCAAATGCTGCTTTCGGGTCGCGCGGCGGCGGATCGGGTATTTGAAATACTTGATGCCGAGGAAGAGGCGAATGCGGTGGACGGAGAGCTGATCGCCGAGCGGGTGAGCGGCAAGGTGGAATTCATCAATGTTTCCTTTTCCTATCAGGAGCAGCCCACTTTGGACGAGGTCTCGATCATCGCCGAGCCGGGGCAGACGATCGCGCTCGTCGGGACGACGGGGGCGGGAAAAACCACCGTGCTTTCGCTGCTGGCCAGATTTTATGAGAAAGATTCGGGCGGTATTCTGCTGGATGGCCGGGAAATCGGGAAATTGAACAAGTCATCCCTGCGGAGCCAGCTCGCTTACGTCACCCAGGAGGCGTTTCTCTTCAATGGCAGCGTGCGCGAAAACCTGGAGCTGGCTAAACGGGAAGCCAGCGACGAGGAAATATGGTCAGCCTTGGCCGCGGCCAATGGCGATCATTTTGTCCGTGAGCTGCCGCAGGGACTCGATACGAATGTCGGCGAGCGCGGCGTGAAACTTTCAGGTGGGGAAAAACAACGGCTTTCGATTGCCCGCGCGCTTTTGAAGAACGCCCCGATTTTGCTGTTGGATGAGGCGACTGCTTCGGTTGATTCGGAGACCGAGCGGCAGATCCAGGCGGCTTTGGACCGGTTGATGCAAAACCGCACCGCCTTCGTGATCGCCCATCGGCTTTCCACGATCCAGAATGCGGATCGCATTTACGTTTTGGATAAGGGGCGGGTCATTGAGCAAGGAACCCACCATGAGTTGCTTGCGCTGGGAGGCAAATATGCGGAGTTATGCCGTCGCTCTTTTCTGGCGGATGCGGATGCTTGAGAGTTGCTGTTTTGAACAACGATGAAAGTTTTTAGCGGAGAGTTGAGTTTGCGGACCCGGGGAAAGGGGACGTATGAAATCACCCATGAGGTGGCGCGGCTGGTGAGCGACTCAGGAATTGAGATCGGGCAGGTAACCGTTTTTCTCAAGCATACGAGTGCCAGCTTGATTCTCATGGAAAACGCGGACCCGAGCGCCCGTCGCGATCTGGAGCGGTGGTTTGACCGGCTCGTGCGCGAAGATGATCCGGATTTCGTGCATACGCAGGAAGGACCGGATGATATGCCGAGTCATATTCGAATGGTGCTGACGCGGTCCAGTGAGGTGATTCCGATCCATCATGGGCGGATGACATTGGGGACATGGCAGGGGATTTTTGTGTTTGAGCATCGTCGGGATGCGCATATGCGGCAGATTGCGATCACGGTAATGGGGAATGGCCCTGTCGGTTAGGTCCCGATTCAGGCGGTTGGATAATGAAGCACTCTCTTCTTCTTTCCTTCGCATGATCTGGTAGAAGTCGGTATGTCGAGGAAGTTGATTTTGATGGCGCTGGCGGAAGATATCGGCCCGGGGGATGTGACATCCGGGTATTTCATTCCGGAAAGCCGGACAGCGCGGGCGTTCGTAACGGTGCGCGAGGAGGGGGTGGTTTCAGGCGTGAATTTGGCAAAGCAGGTTTTTCTCGCCGTGGATGCGGATCTCGAGGTCAGGGTAATGGTCGAGGATGGCAGCAAGGTCGGTGCGGGGGCGATGCTGATGCAGGTTGAGGGAAAGGCTCGCTCGATTCTCACTGCGGAGCGGACGGCGCTTAATTTTTTGCAGCGGCTATCGGGGGTGGCGACCCTGACTTCGCTATATGTCACACTGGTAAAACACACGCGGGCCAGGATTCTGGACACTCGGAAAACGACGCCGGGATATCGCAAGCTGGAAAAGCAAGCCGTGTTGGATGGCGGCGGAGATAATCACCGGATGGGCCTGTTTGATCGGGCAATGGTGAAGGACAATCATTTGCTGATAGAGGGCGATGTCGCGGCGTTGCGGGATGCGATCAAGCGATTGAAGACCGAAAAGCCGGGGGTGGAGGTTGAGCTTGAGGCGGACAGATTGGATCAGGTTGCGGCATTTCTGGAAATCGAGGGAGTGGATCATATCCTGTTAGACAACATGACTCTGGAAGAGCTGGCTGAGGCGGTGGCAATGAGGGCAGAGAATTATAACCTGAAGCTGGAGGCTAGCGGTGGGGTCACTTTGGAAACGGTCGCCGGAATTGCGGAAACCGGTGTGGATTTCATCTCGGTAGGAGCACTCACCCATTCGGCTCCCGCGTTGGATATAGGGCTGGATTTCACAAGCTCGGAATGACCCGAGAGCCGATTCAAGGGCGGGGCCGGGCGATTTTTGACGGTCTGTCTAAAGAAGCGATTTGCCGGGCGGTTTGGCGATTCAAAGCTTCTCATTCGAGCTAACTCAGAGGATAAAAGGGGGGAGATGACTCTGACAGAGGCTAGGATTATTTTAGGATTAGGGCCGGATGAGGATCCCAGGCCGCACATGGCTGAGTTTCGCGCAGTGCGCGAGAAGATCGCGGAAATGGTGAGGGCGTCTCCAAATGAAATGCTGGCGCAGAGATATCAGGAAGGTTTGGTGGAGTTTGATAAAGCCCTGGCGGTGGTTCGCGAGTATCTGGAAGCTTTGGGTTTAATGCCGCGGGAGGCGGATCACAGAATAGAGGATGCGGTTTTGATGAAGCGCGGACAGCCGGTTTTTGTGGCGGCGAACGAGGTTCGCGGAGAAACGGATTTGCCCCTGCTGCCGGTGGAAATGCCCGTGACAGCAGAACCAGCAGCGGGAAAGGCAAACGGAAGGGTGTTTCGTAGCTTCTGTTGGTTGCTTTTGTTTCTGACAATTGCCGGATTCGGGGGTTGGGCGTATTTCAAGCTCGAAGAGGAGAGAAAGCTTATGGACGACGCTCGGGTGGCGTTTCTGGAGCGGCAGGGAGCCATTTTCATAGACAACAGGAGATGGCCTGAAGCAGAGGAGTCATTCGATGAAATAGAGAAAATTTATCCGGATTCCGAGTTGGTAGTGCAGGGGCGGCGGAGCATTGAGGCAGGAATGGTGGAGGAGCAAAGTCAGTTTATAGGGTACTGGAAAGGAGAGGCCATCGCTTCATTCGAGACCGGTAGGTGGGCGGATGCCGAGAGTGCGGCACGGCAGGTTCTGGGGAAGTATCCGGATGAGAAAGAGATCATCCTGCTCATGGGGAAAATTGGTTCCGCGAAGCAGGAGGAGGAGCGATTGGCGGCGTTCAACGACGTGAGAAAACAAGTGGAGGAGCGAAAGTTTGATGCGGCTCTAAGCGGAGTGCGGGAACTGATCGATAAGGACGGAAACGACAAGGAGGCCTTGGCCTTGCTGAATGAGGTGAGGGCTGCGAAGGAGAAGGCAGAGGCCGATCTGGTGCTGGCCCGGGGCTTGCTGGATCGCGCTGCGGAACGCGATACGGGGCAGTTTGACGAGGAGGCGATGAATTGGTTGAGGGAGGCGGTGTCTTTAGCTCCGGATGACAAGTTGATCTTGGCGAAGTATGAAAAGATGGCGGCCTATACGCGTACAATCCGCATTCCCGAGGATGTGAAAACAGTTCAGGAGGCATTGGCGGCGGCGCGGGATCGGGATCGTTTGGTCCTGGCGGAGGGGACTTGGGAAGGGCCGTTTTTGATCGGTGCGGCAGTGGAATTGGAAGGTGTTTCCGGAAAAACCATTGTGCAGTGCCCGGCGGGTGCGGGGAGTGTGATTTCAATCCGTGCGGGCGTGAAAGGCGCGCGCGTCAGCGGCCTGACCATCCGGCATCTGTCGTTTGATGCAGGAGACGAGCGATTCTCGCTGGTGCTGGTGGGAGGAGCACATGCGGATTTTTCCGACTGTCACTTCATGCAAGGAAGCGGACACGGCCTCGCAGTGATGGAACGCGGCCATGCCAAAGTGGTCAGGTGCCGCTTCAGCGAGAACGGGTGGAATGGCATGGCAGTGATGGGCTTGGGGAGTTTGTTAGAGGCGGACGGAAATAATCTCAACGGGAACTTTCAGAACGGGATAGAGAGCTGGAATGAAGCGGCGGTGATCTTGAGAAAAAATACCTGCACGGGAAACAGCCGTAATGGAATCCACGCGGACAACGGCAGTGCCTCGGCTGCGGTTTTTGAAAATGAGCTGTCCGGTAATGGGGAATTCGGCTTGGTGATCGGCAGCGCGGGATCGGGTCAGGTGACAGGGAACAAGCTGTTTAAAAACTTTCTCGGAGGAATGGTGGTGAAGGCGAAGGCAGGAAATGTCACCGTGAAAGACAATGAGATTCGCGCCAATGGAGGGCCGGGACTCGTTTTAGACAAAGGAATTTCCGAAACCGCTTATTTGGAAAATCGGATCAGTGGAAACGCAGGCGAGCAGGTGATGACGGGGTTGGATCTTTCGTCAGATAAGTAAATACCCAGGTCTCTTTGACGTTTTTTTTACTATATTGGATGAGTGTTTAACTCGTTCGTGGCGGGCGTTGTGACATCTTAACCCTGCCTATGAACATTATTCTACAAGATCTCGTCCTCGTCGCGGCCACGTTCGCGTTGTTTATCGCCGCAGCCTTCTACGCCCGTTTTTGCGAAACCCTCTGAACCCTGAAATCATGGAAACCATTATCATCGGGCTGCTTGCCCTCGCACTCCTTGGCTATCTATTCGTAGCTATGGTTTATCCCGAAAAATTCTAACTGAACCCATATGAAAATCAACGACTGGCTTGAACTTGCCATATTTATCGGACTCCTTGCCTTGCTCACCAAGCCGCTCGGTATCTATATCACCAATGTCCTGAATCCGGCGGGAAAAACCTGGCTCGATCCGATCCTGCGTCCGTTTGAAAAGATCACCTACCGCCTGATGGGCGTGGACGCCGGGAAAGAGCACGGTTGGAAAGGCTACACCCTGGCGGTGCTTCTTTTCAGCCTGGTGGGTCTGATTTTCACCTACGCCATTCTACGCACGCAGCATCTTTTGCCGTTGAATCCACAAGGCCTTCCGGCCCTGAGTCCGGCATTGGCTTTCAACACGGCTGTCAGCTTTACGACCAATACCAACTGGCAGAGTTACGGCGGTGAATCGACGATGTCTTACTTTTCCCAGATGGTAGCGCTTACCATCCACAACTTCACTTCGGCAGCAGTGGGTATTTCCATCGCCGCAGCGGTGGTTCGCGGGATTTCCCGCCAGTCGGCAACCACACTTGGAAATTTCTGGGTCGATATGATCCGCACCACTTATTATCTGCTATTGCCGATCTGCCTCGTGTTTGCCGTCTTCCTGGTTTCCCAAGGCGTGATCCAGAACTTCAAGCCTTATGAAAGCGCGACGCTGATCCAAACGATTCCGGCTGTCCCTGCGATTCCCGCCGATGGCGAGACTCCGGCAGTGGACGAGATTCCGGCTGTGACCACCCAATTGATACAGCAAGGCCCCATGGCCTCGCAGGTCGCCATCAAAATGCTCGGCACCAACGGCGGCGGATACGCCAATGCCAACGCCGCCCAGCCTTACGAAAACCCGACGCCGCTATCGAACTTTTTACAGATGTTTTCGATTTTCGCCATCGGCAGCGCGCTCACCTGGCACCTCGGCAAACAGACGAAAAACCAAGCCCACGGCTGGTGCGTCTGGGCCGCGATGATGGTGCTTTTCGTCGCCGGCGTCCTCACATGCTGGTGGGCGGAAACGGCGGGAAATCCGATCCACCACGCGCTCGGTGTCTCCGCCGTGGACGGCAACATGGAAGGCAAAGAGGTCCGCTTCGGCATCTTCGACTCCTCGCTCTTCGCGGTCATTACCACCTCGGCTTCCTGCGGCGCGGTCAATTCCATGCACGACTCGTTCACGGCCATCGGCGGCTTCGTCCCGCTCTTCATGATGGAGCTTGGCGAGGTCGTGATCGGCGGCGTCGGCGCGGGACTTTATGGCATGATCGTATTCGTCGTCCTCGCGGTCTTCATCGCCGGATTAATGGTCGGGCGCACCCCGGAGTATCTCGGGAAAAAGATCCAGGCCTTCGACGTGAAAATGGCGATGCTTTCGCTCCTGGTTCTCACCGCAAGCATCCTCGGCTTCACCGCTTGGGCGGCCGTCAGCGCCTGGGGACAGGCCGGCCTAAACAACGCCGGACCGCACGGATTTTCCGAAATACTCTACGCCTACAGCTCGGCCACGGCGAACAACGGCAGCGCGTTCGGCGGTCTGACCGCGAATCCTTCGAGCG
>JACMMB010000055.1 GCA_014379305.1 Akkermansiaceae bacterium | reverse complement strand
CCGGCCAGCCGGTCACCCTCACCTACCGCTGGAAATAACACCTCTCCATAACATGTTCGCCATTGCCTCTTCCTTTCGACGTTCGTTGTCCCGCTTGGGATGTTCGATTTTCCTTTTTTCCTCCCTCATCCACGCTGCTTCCCTATCCGAATTCTACACCCGCGAGGAAATCCCCCTTCCTCCCGGCGAGGTCATGGAAATCGGCTCCATCGCCCTGATGCCCGAGCAAAAAATCGCCGTCACCACCCGCCGCGGCGACCTCTGGATCTGTTCCGGCGCTTACGACGACGACCTGAAAAAAGTCACCTGGAAAAAATTCGCCCAAGGCCTCCACGAACCCTTCGGCATGTTCTGGAAAGCCGGTTGGCTTTACCTCACCCAGCGCCCCGAAGTCACCCGCCTCCAGGATTCCACCGGCAGCGGCGTCGCCGACACCTTCGAGACGATCAACTCCGACTGGGGCATCAAGGGCGACTACCACGAATACGCCTTCGGCAGCGAGCCCGACAAAAACGGCGATATCTGGGTCGTCCTCTGCCTCACAGGCTCCTTCACCGCGGATTCCGACTGGCGCGGATGGTGCCTCCGTATCACTCCGGATGGTAAAATGATCCCCACCTGCTCCGGCATCCGCTCCCCCGGCGGCATTGGGTCCAATGACGAGGGCGAGCTTTTTTATACCGACAATCAGGGCCCATGGAACGGATCCTCGTCCCTCAAGTGGCTCAAGCCCGGCTCTTTCCAAGGCAATCCCGCCGGCAACAAATTCGCCAAACTCGCCGATTTCCCGCCTCCGCCCGAAGTTGCCGGCAAGTCCCGAGTCCTCACCGAGCGCACCAAGCACCCGGAGTTCGTCCCGCCCGCCGCCGTCTTCCCCCATGGCATCATCGGCCAATCCCCCACCGGCATCGCCTGTGATCTCAGCGGTGGAAAATTCGGCCCATGGGAAAAACAGCTCTTCGTCGGTGAGCAAACCCACTCACAAGTCCAGCGCGTCGCTCTCGAAAAAATCAACGGCCTCTATCAAGGTGCCGTCTTCCATTTTCTCGATGGCTTCGAAGCGGGCATTATCCCCATCCGTTTCGACCAGGACGCCGGCATTCTCTTCGCCGGCGGCTCCAACCGCGGCTGGGCCTCCCGCGGCACCAAGCCCTTCACCTTCGAGCGCGTCAAATGGACCGGGAAAACCCCCTTTGAAGTGCAAACCATGACCGCCACCTCCGACGGCTTCACCCTGAATTTCACCGAACCTGTTGATCCCGCCACCGCCGGAGATCCCTCCAGCTATCTCATGACCGCCTGGACCTACATCTATCAAGCCGAATACGGCAGCCCGCAGGTCGATCCATCCACCCCCAGGATCACCGCCGCCACCGTTTCCAAGGACAAAAAATCCGTCCGCCTCAACATCGAAGGCCTCGTCCGCGGCCACGTCCATGCCCTCGACTCCAAAGGCGTCAAATCCGCCACCGGCCAATCCCTCTTGCACCCGGACGCCTATTACACCCTCAACGAGATTCCCAAATGAAGTGACCCGTGGTTCATAACTTCCCGGAAACACCGCAATCTCACTTCATTTTCCTTTCTATCGCCCTTGTAGAAACACTCAAACGTCCGCCAAGAAAATGAGATCAAATCACCT
Organism: Akkermansiaceae bacterium; assembly: GCA_014379305.1. Taxonomy (GTDB): domain Bacteria; phylum Verrucomicrobiota; class Verrucomicrobiia; order Verrucomicrobiales; family Akkermansiaceae; genus Luteolibacter. Next base: position 2,669 of record JACMMB010000055.1, on the reverse strand, counting down.
TCGATTCCTCGGCCTTGCCTTTATCCTTCTTCCGGCCTGTGACAGAGAATCCCAGTCCACGGATAGACCAATTCCAGCAGCGTCGAGCGAAAGTTCGAGCGGACGCACCTCCTTCGATATCTCGATGGTTAAGCTTGGACAACGGTCCTCTACAACTTTTGCCCTCGAAGCGAAGCCAGTGGTTAGCAGCAATTCCAAGACAGATCCGCCCAATGATGATTCCATCAAAGAGCTTCTTAGGAAGCAGCGTTTCAACAGGCATCGTCCCATGCCCGGCAAAGGCCCACAGCCGAACGACATGCCTGATTCCAAAATGTCGTCAGACATCGCTAAAACAAATGGGCAAGCCGGGAACCGGCCATAAGCGCGTCATTTTTCAATCAAACTCTGGCCGCTTCCAGAATTGATACCGCTATCCTCAAAATAAAAAAAGACCATGAAGTCAGCCAGCTTGCTTGGAATCGTGGCAGCATCACTCGGTCTAATCATCGGCATGCAGGTGAATCGGATGTGGTCGGGAATGAAGAAAAATGCGGTCTTGTCGGGACAGATGAGTCTCGCAACCGAAGTCATCAATGCGCAGGGGGAACTTTACGATAGGACTGGAAGGTATGCCGGTGTCTCGAGTGCGATTCCCCGGGATAAGTTTCTGTTTCAGGATGGATCCTCACCCCGCATGCTTGATGAGATGGTTTACCATTGCGACGCCGATGGGCGGCGATTCATCGCAATCCTTGGAGTTGATGGCACCCCCGTATTGGCCCAGGGAAAACAGGGGGAGGAGTGGCTTGGACGGAATGCCGCTGAAACAAAATAATCCCGGCAGGATGCTTCCATTCGGAACAGTCCTTCGTTGGGTAAATGCCACGGCCGCGCCGTGGAGCCGGTGGTTTTTTACCTGGCGGAAACCGGGCAGATCCTAGTCGAGGCGCATCCAATGGTGCGTGATCTGCCGGGCTGTGGAAGCGATCACGCCGACGCTTCCAGCACCTTGGCGGGGGTGCGATTTCGATAGATAGTCATCACTGTCGCTTCCTGGCCCCGGGCCACTAGCAAAGGACAGGCCTGTAATGACGAGTCATCGGTGGAATCCGAGCTTCCCACCCACGGCCGGATAACCTAGGTCGTTGGTCAGTTTCATATGACTCCACAACAGACAGCAATGAGCTACGACAAGCTCGCCTTCCATTGGAACAGTGATGAATTCAATCGGTCCAACGGGATTGCACAACACCACCGAGCCTTCCGTTTTGCATCAACCAAGGGGACGGCCATTGATATTGGCTGCGGTAGCAGCGGACGAATGATTGACCTGATGATTTCAGAGGGGTTCGATGTTGAAGGCCTCGACATTTCACCCGAGATGGTCCGGTTGGCGAGGCTAAGGCATCCACAGGTGCTATTTCATCTCGCAGACATCTGTGATTGGGAATTTCCGAGGAAATTTGATTTGATTTCGGCTTGGGACAGCATCTGGCATGCTCCGCTTGCAGCTCATGAAGCTATCCTGAGAAAGCTGTGCGGGGGGCTGAATCATGGCGGCATTCTGATCTTTACCAGCGGGGGTGTTGACCGGGCGGGTGAGGTAACCCACCCCTTTCTGGGGCAGCCGTTATATCACGCCGCCTTGGGAATTCCCCGGCTCCTTGAGATCGTCTCCCGGGAAGGTTGTATTTGCCGACACCTTGAATATGACCAGTATCCCGAACCGCACCTCTATCTCATTATCCAAAGAGCCGAAATATCCACCGAGTCCTCCCGCCAAGCGTGATAGCCATCGAGTTGCATGCGGACTAGTCAAAGTCTCCAGGAAGCGAAGACCTGCAGGGAAACCGGTAATCGTCTGAAAGAACCTTGACCCGTCGCCTCGCAGAGGGTGCAAAGGCGTTGCGTCCATGGCTTTTCCAAAGGGATTTCTTTTCGGCACGGCGAATGCCGATCACCAGGTGGAGGCTCACGATCCCGGGCGGGAGGATGTGTGGGATCTTTGGGAACGTTGCCAGGGGCTGACGCCGCGCGGGCGCGCCACGGATTTTGCGAACCGGTATGAGGAAGACATCGCGGCGGCGGCGGGGATGGGGTGCAAATTGTTCCGCTTTTCGACGGCTTGGGCGCGGGTGGAAATTTCCGAAGGGGTTTTCGATGAGGAGGCGCTGGCTCACTATCGAAAGGTCGCGGAGTGCATCCGCGGCCACGGGATGAAGGTGATGCTGACGCTGCACCATTTCGTCTGGCCGGTGTGGCTGGAGCGGGATCGCGGCGGGATGATCGGGGAGAAATTTCCGGATTTGTTCGCCCGCTATGCGGACCGGGTGGCGGAGGCGCTGGGTGATGTGGTGGATTTCTGGATCACCTTCAACGAACCGAGCCAGCTCACTTTCGGCTACATCAAGCCATGGTGGCAAAGCCGCTACTACATGCCACCCGGGTTGCCGCGTGGGTCGGACGTGGACGCGGAGGCGGAGGCGGTGGGGAAATTGATCCCCGGACTTTTCCGCGCCCACGCTAGGGCGCGGTTGGCGATCAAGGCGCGGCGAACCGAGGCAAAAGTCGGGGTGAATCCGCTGGTGACGGGATTCCCGACGTGGCTGCAGATGCTCATGGACTTCGGCGCATGCCATCGCGGGCTGGGAGAGGCGCTTTTTAAATTCACGACCCAAGGGGCTCTG
>JACMMB010000054.1 GCA_014379305.1 Akkermansiaceae bacterium | reverse complement strand
TTCAAACTTCAGGAGCTTCAAGGTTCCGTTAACTTTGTCAAGCAACTCGGGTCGCTTGCCCAAGGAACGCCAGCCTGGTAGCTCGCATGACCGAATATCCATGGATCGGTCCGGGATCACTCGCAGCGGAGGCAGGTATTGAATCCCTCTAATCATCGAACTCAGATCTGCGAATAAACCAATCATGCCGGATGGGAATTCTTTAACTAGGAACGAAAGGTGCCGTTTGAAATTTGAATTGCTGTCCACGACAACAAGCAATTCTGAAAGGAAGTTTAATTCCATTCGCCTGGGTAAGAAATCGTCTGCCTGCAAATCGTATGCTCCATGAGAATTAATGGAAGCCAGTTGCTCTTTGCAGACATCGTCCGCAGAAGATGTGAATGGCATCGCGGGGTGTTCGAAATTGATCTTCGAAGAGAACTCACCCCTTTTGTCTTTCGCGCTGCTCCAAGCGGTGAGCAGTTCAATATCATCTCCAAGTATCTTGAACGCGCTTAAACGTGGGATCTGATCTTTTGACGGCCTGCGGACAACAAAGGTCAATGTGAATCTGGAGATCGAATCAATCCATCTGGGCTTCTCGATATCCTTGAATTTCAAATTGGAGTGTTCGACTTCGATTGAATATTTTAGGTGGTCGGCGATGGTATTCCGATTCAAGCATGACTTGAATCCGCCCAGGTTGACGGATTGGCCAGACAAGGTCGGATGATATACATCCGTTTCGCCTCGCGAGACCGCATGATTCAACCACAGCAGGGAATGGAGCAACGAGGACTTCCCTGCGCTGTTGGAACCGAAGACAAGAGTGATCGGTTTGATCGGGATGGCCCGGGGATTTTTTCCGAAGGCTTTGAAGTTCTCGATTCTGAGAGATTTGAGGTTCATGCTGAGAAGTGTATGGAAAGGGTAAGAAGGAACATTGCGAATCACTCCGCATGAAAACCCATCTCGCGTTTGGGCGTATCATCAAAGGCAATGAGTTGCCGGATTGCGTCGAAGACGAGTTGGAATTGCTGGTCGTGGTCGGCGTATTTGGCTTCGAGCGATTGGATTTTTTCGGCGAGAAGGGCGTTGGAATCCATCAGGCGGCGGAGTTGGACGAAAGTCCGCATGATGGCGATGTTAACTTCTACGGCGCGGGGTGAGCGGAGGACGCTGGAAAGCATGGCGACCCCTTGTTCGGTGAAGGCGTAGGGGCGGTGGCGGCGGCCGCCGTGGGAACTTGAAATCACAGTTTGTGATTTCAAGTTGCTCTGACCGGCACTTGAGATCGCAATTTGCGATATCAAGATTTCCATCTCATTCTCAGTGAGTTGGAACATGAAGTCAGCGGGAAAACGGTCGAGATTCCGCTGAACGGCTTGGTTGATGGATCGGGTTTCCACTCCGTAAAGCTCAGCGAGGTCCGTATCGAGAATGACCTTTTCATGGCGGAGGACATGGACGAGCGGTGCGATCTTTTCGGGGATGAAAAGAGCCGTGTTTTTCCGGGGTGCGGATTTCTTTTTGGCAGCCATGGTTGAAGCTGGATGAAGTGAACCGGGTTCCGGTCCTCCTTGCAACCCGCCAATTCGCAGGTAATATGACTGAAAAGTCATGTCGCGTACCAAGCTCAAACTGAAAGGCCTGTCTCTGGATCGGCTGGAAACGCTGTCCGGAATCGTCGCCCAGGGCAGCATTGCAAGAGCTGCGGGAGGAGATGTGAACAGGCAGAGCCAGTTCAGCCGGCAAGTAGCCGAGTTGGAGGATTGGTTCGGCGTGTGCTTGTTGGATCGGTCTTCGGTGCCCAACAAACCAACTCCGGCAGGTTTACGCATCGCGCGGGAGATGGATGATTTTCTACGGAATATGGAATCCGTGAGGGATGAGGCGGGCAAAGGCCGGCAAAGGGTGGTATTTGGCGCGGGGGAGCGAATGATCCGGAGTTACCTGATCCCGTGGGCCTCAAAGGTTTCGAAGGACAAGCTTCGTTTCGTTTTCAGGAACCTGACCTCAAGAACAACCCGGACGGAGCTTTTGGCGAAGCGGGTGGACTTCGGCATCATGCGAGCAGGTCAATGTCCGACCGGCTTTGCGAGCGTCGCCCTGAAACCGATGCGCATGGCCTTCATGCTTCCGCCCCAGACATCGAAAGAGAAGCGGAAATGGGGATGGAAGGATCTCGAAAATATTCCGCTGGTTCTGTTAGATGGCCACGGCCTCTTTAGGGATTTCCTCGGACAAATGACCCGGGAAGCGGGGATGGAATTGGATGTCGCACTGGAATGCAGCACCTGGACGCAAGTGATCGATGCGATGCGGGATTGTCGGATGGGTGGCTTTCTGCCTAAGGATTTAGAAAAGCAGTTTCCCCCAGACTTCATGCCAGTCCAATTGCCCGGCCTGTCGGAGTACACTGACGACTATGTGATCGCTTGGTCGGCAGCAGAAGCCGGGAAGCGTCCAGAGATCGCGCGGCTGGCAAAGAGGTTGGGCGGAAATTGAAAACCGGCCAAATTTTTGAAGCGCCCTTGCTCTTGCCGCCTCCCACGAGTTAGGTTCTCTTCCCTGAAAACTGAACACTGCTAACTCTCTCCACTTCTCACTCGGCACTTATTTATGCATCCTTTCCTCGCCCCCGATTTCCATGTCCGATGGTCCACGCTCGTTCCCGAAGCCGTCGAACCGGACATCGGCCGTGCGCTTGAAATCGCGAAGCAACACATCGAGGCGATCTGCGCGCAGGACCCCGCGGAGGCGAGTTACGCATCGACATTTCTCGCGTTTGAAAAAGCGGCGGAGCAACTCAACGACGGTTGGGGGCGATTGAACCATCTGGATTCGGTTTGCGACTCACCGGCGCAGCGTGAAGCACTCGGCAATATGCTGCCCGATGTCACCGATTTCTATTCGTCCCTCGCATTGAACGCGCGGCTATGGAGCATCATCAAACAGGTCGGCGAAAGCGCGGAAATCGCCACGCTGCCGCCGGTCCAGCAACGCTTCGTCCAGGAAACGCTGGCCGATTTCCGCAACTCGGGCGCGGATTTGCCGGAGGACAAGAAGCAACGCATCGCCGCGATCGAAGCTGACCTGTCGCTGCTCACCAAGGAATACTCTGAGCACGTCCTCGACTCGACCAACGCGTGGGAGCTCGTCATCACCGACGAAAACAAACTCGCCGGCCTGCCCGATTCCGCCATCGC
>JACMMB010000053.1 GCA_014379305.1 Akkermansiaceae bacterium | reverse complement strand
TAAGTGGAAAGTTTTCCGCCCTTCTCGGGATCGAAACGCTCGACGGCCTTCATCAGGCCGATGTTGCCCTCCGAAATCAGGTCCGTCACCGGCATGCCGTAGTTGGAGTAATCCTGAGCGATTTTCACCACCAAACGGAGGTTCGCACTGATCATATGGGTCCGAGCTTTCTCATCGCCGTTTTTGATGCGCTCAGCGAGCGAAACTTCTTCTTCCGCTGTGAGAAGGGGCGTTTTCGAAATCTCCCTCAGGTAGAGTTTCAGGCTGCTGTCTGATTCGTAGGCCATTTTAGGATTGGGTTGGTTATTTATTAAACGTCACCGGTGAGTATTTATTCCCTCTTTTTTGGGAAATCCCGAATTCAATGTAAATACCGAGACTATCCACCTGAGCGCTCCAATTGAACGGATGAATAGCAGCAATCGCTATGCCCGCCCCCTTTTCCGCAACAAGTCGTTGATTCTTAGCAAAACTAAGAAACACTCGCTGTGACAAATTGCACGATGATTGCACTTTTCGCACAGTGAGCGCCAGATTGGCGCATGAGAGGTTCGACAAGTTGGAGAGATCGCTTCAATTTCCATGAGTGTTCGATTCCTTGTATCCTCTCGCTCGCTCCGGATTGTTTTGTTTGGATGCGGAAGTCGCCCACCACGCGAGTCTCGCCGCGTTGCGATTGGCAGAAAAGTCCGGATTGCTCGGGCTGGTGAGTCCCGAAGGGGAATTCAACTCGCCCGTGGAGGTGATGGGCTTGAAATTCCCCAACCGCGTGGGTCTGGCAGCCGGGCTCGATAAAGAGGGCAATGCCATCGACGCCTTAGGACACTTGGGTTTCGGCTGCATTGAAATTGGCACAATTACTCCCCGCCCCCAGGCCGGAAATCCCAAGCCCAGATTGTTCCGCCTCCTCCATCACGAGGCGATCATCAACCGGATGGGATTCAACAATCCAGGAATCGATGCCGGAGTGGAGAATGTACGATCTTCGAAATCATTTACAGGAATCGTCGGATTTAACATCGGCAAAAACAAAGACACTCCGAACGAACACGCGGCGGACGATTACCTCGCCTGCCTGCGGAAAGCGTATCCGGTGGCCGACTATGTGGCGGTTAACCTTTCCTCGCCCAACACACCCGGTCTGCGAGATCTGCAAGGCGCGGAAACCAGCGCCCGATTGCTGGACATCCTCAAAAAGGAGCAGGAAAAACTCGCCGCCGAACATGGCAGGGACGTCCCGCTGCTTTTCAAAGTCGCACCGGATCTGGATGAATCCCACATCCGGGATCTTTCGCGGGTCTTTCTCGACGGTGGGCTGGACGGCTTGATCGCCACCAACACGACTCTCGACCGGGATTCGGTATCGGGCCATCCGCGGGCGGCAGAAGCAGGCGGGCTTTCCGGGCGACCGGTTTTTGATAAAAGCACGGCGACCTTGCGACAATTTGCAAGCGACTTGGGTCACCGAATCCCGATCATCGGGGTGGGAGGCATTTCATCGATCGAGGATGCCCGGCAAAAAATCCTCGCGGGTGCGGTGCTCGTGCAAATCTACACATCGTTCATCTATCAAGGCCCGAAGCTCGTCCGGGAGTTGGCGAAAGGGCTATGAACTTCCATCATCAATAATTGCGGAAAGCCTCGACGGACAATCACCGGCCCGATGAAATCAACCTTCAACTCATGAGTATCCCCGCCACCGCCGCCCGCTTGGAAGCCGCTGTTTGTTCCGTTGTGCGAGGCCAACCGGAGGTGGTCCGCCGGGTGCTTGCGTGCATGATTTCCGGAGGCCATGCGCTTCTGGAGGACTTTCCGGGAACCGGAAAAACCACCTTGGCGAAGGCCATCGCCAAGGCCATCAGCGGCGCGATGTTCAAGCGGGTCCAATTTACTCCCGACCTCCTTCCATCCGACATTCTCGGCATTTCGATCCTGGATCCGCGGACCCAGGAATTCAAATTCCACCCGGGACCGGTCTTCACCGACATCCTGCTCGCCGATGAAATCAACCGCGCCTCTCCGCGCACCCAGAGCGCCTTGCTGGAAGCGATGGGCGAACGTCAAGCGACCATCGAAGGCATCCGGCACGATCTCGACGGCATCTTTTTCGTCATCGCCACCCAGAATCCCGTGGAATTCCGCGGAACCTATCCCCTGCCGGAAGCACAGATGGACCGCTTCGCGATGCAATGCACGCTTGGCTACGTGAGTGCGGCCGAAGAGGCTGCGATTCTGGCGGACCAGGCGGAATCCCATCCGGTAGACGCGCTTCTGCCGGTCGCCACCCGAGAGGAAATTCTCGATCTAATGGCGGTGGCCCGCCAGGTGCGCTTCAGCGACGAGCTCCGCCATTATGTGGTTGCACTGGTTGGAGCGAC
>JACMMB010000052.1 GCA_014379305.1 Akkermansiaceae bacterium | reverse complement strand
GCGGCGCTGGGCAGCATGAGCATCATCACACAAAGATACTCATCAACATCCTGATTGGTGAAAGCATCGGTCTTTTCCATCAATTTCACCCGCCCGCCTGAAGCCCGTTCCAGCATCTGTCGATAGGGATGCTCGCGGTTGGCCAGTTGTTTCCACGTCTGGCGATAGATTGCGTCGGACGGCACCACCCAAAGCAGAAATCCGGTTTGACGTTTGAAGTAATCTAACTGAATGCGTTCAACGATGGCGGCGGCCAGCAGAGTCTTTCCACCTCCAGTTGGCACTTTGATGCAGACGTTTGGAATGCAACGGGTCTGTCCGTCCCGGCGGGTCAAGTGCGGGGCCACGAAATCGCGACCCCCGGCATCCCTCAAATAGGGCAGCCGACGCTCATGATTGAGCAGGTCCCACGCTTTTTCAGAAGGGTCTCCAAGATCGAATGCCAGACCCGCCGCTTTGAGTGTCGTGGCCGCAGCGTCAAGGGCTTCGACCTGTCCTGATAAAGTGGCCAGGTAATGATCGAATTTGGTGAGTACGCCTTGCTGGTATTCTTTGAATTCCATGGCTCAATCTCCAAGGATGCGATGGACGGCATAAGGCAGCTGGCAAAACTCGATCCGCTGCGCGCTCAGGTCTTTTTGGCTCATGAACTTGGCCACGGCGAAAACGATGGCACGCTTGCCACCCTGACCCTTGGCAATTGCTTCCACCCGGGTGGCGTCGAGCGCGGCCTCGTTCGAGCGCAGCCATTCTTTCTCCGGCTGATAGATGAGATGAAGCCGGAAAAGTTCTGTTTCGCCGATGAAACCGTCGGTGCGAGGTTTGGCTACTTTCTCGAGCGATTTTCCGGTGGCGGTATAAAAAACGTAACGAGCCAATGATTCGTAAGCTGGCAGTCCTTTACCCGTGAGCAAGGCCTCGATTTCAATCGGGTCGCCCAGCTCGCAGTAGGTGAAACTCCCGCCGAGGCCGGGCGTGATTTCCTCGATTTTGCGCTCACCCACGACGGTTAGCATTCCGCCTTTGATTTCCTTCTTCACACTGTCGTAGGCGGCTCCTTCCAGCAGTTCGATGCTTTCGACCTTCTCCAAGATTTCAGGGGCTTTTTTGAACGCCGTCCATGTCAGCTTTGCGGAAAAGAGTTCGGTGCGCTGGGTACCGGTATATTTGTAGCCACTGATCACTCGGCGGACGCGTTCCGCGGCGATGTCGGCGATCGTTTCCAAGCCCAGTTTTGCAGCTTCTGAATCGGGCTTTAGATACTCCTCAAGTTGGACTAGAATGAAGCGCCGCTGTCCACCGTCGTTTGCGTTGGCGCGGAGAACTGCATGAGCAGTAGTTGCGCTTCCTGCGAATGAATCCAACACGATCGCATCATCGTTTGGGCATAGACCAAGGAGCCATTCGTAAAGCGCAACGGGCTTAGGCGTATCGAATGCTTTGACACCAAAGATCTGCTTCAACTCTTCGGTCCCGTCAGCATTTGTTCCGTGGCAGTCAAGCCACGAACCAAGTACCGCAGCCTTGGAGGTCGTTCTGATCTTTTCATAGGGTACCCATCGTTGCGCCTTTCCACTTGTTAGGACGCCGGAATCGAAAGGACGCACTTCCCAGTGTGCTTCGGATGGATCGTTCATCACCAGCCGCATATAGCGGTTTTGATTTCCCAGTCGCCATCTCCCTTCCCTTCCATCATTTCGATATGGCCAGATTTTCGATTGATCGGGCGCAGTTAATGGAAACCACATCGTGGTCCTGTCTTCCCGTAGGGAACCTGCTCCCCATTTGAGAAGTTCACGACCTTTGAAGTAACTCCCCTTCGAATCCTCGTGTTGGTGCTCGTCAATATCGGCATCTTCCTTGGCAATCTGCGTTTTGTCCCTATTATGGTAGATCAGGATGTATTCGTGACCGATTCGCAGCCCGCTTTTTTGTTTTCCTCCGCTGGGATCGGATCTCCAAGGAGCGACTGCAACTTTCTTTTCTTCACCGAATATTTCATCTAGCAAGCATCCGAGTCGAAACTGTTCGTTGTCGTCTATAGCAATTGCTAGAAACCCATTCTCCGAGAGAAGCTCGCGTAGAAGCAAAAGTCTTGGCCACATCATGCTAAGCCATTTGTCGTGACGTTCGAGGTCTTCTTTATCGACGGGATTGGCAGACTTTTTCAGCCACTCTTTCATCAACGGGGAGCGCACGTTGTCATTGTAAGACCAATCGCCTCCCGTGTTGTAGGGAGGATCGATGAAGATGCAATCGATCTTGCCAGCGTGGGTGGGCAACAAAGCCTTTAGGGCCTCAAGGTTGTCACCTTGGATGATCAGATTGTCAGCCAGGGAGGCTTTTTCCCCTGTTGCTGGCAGAGACTTCTTCGCGTCCACCAGCAGTTCACGAAATGGTACGCTAAGATGATGCGAGTGGACGAACTGCTTTCCTTTGAATTCAAGGGAGGGCATTGGCGTCGTCCTTCAGGCAATCAGCGGCGGGCTGACTTTTTCGGTTCAGGCTGGTGGCGGGTCGGGCGGGGCCCTTCCGAAGCGCGGATGATCCGTTGGACGGCGTCACGGAGGGTTTCTGCTTCGGTTCGGGTCAGTAGCAGGGGTGCGGCTTGAGCGAGCCTCCCTTTTGAATGCTGGACCCTCCCGGAATTGCTCATGCAGCAAGATTGCGAAGAACGCAATCTTCCGTCAAGAGGACTTCCCCATTGATTCGTGTTGGGGAGCGCCCGAATACTTGGCCATGATCCGATTCAGCCAATGCCTTCAGGAAATCCTGACGTCAGAAGGTTGGACACGGGTCAGGTTCGCCAAGGATGTTCGGGTGAGCCCCGCGAATGTTTCCCGATGGGTGAACTACAAGACTCTTCCGGATCGCGAAGTGTTAGGAAGGATCATCGCAGCGGTGCCCGAAGATCGGGCGCCTGGTTTAATCACTGCCTGGATTGGTGACTCCCTACCTAAAAACGCCGACCGGATGGTGGGGATCGTTCCCAAAGTTCCGACCGCAAAGGTCAAAGAGCCGACTGCGGACGAGTGGCCGTCCCAGATCAATCGGGCAACGCGCCGGAAGTTCATCGATTTCTCAAAGATCGCGGCTGAGCACCCGGATGTGATGGAAATTGTGGATGTGCTCCACGCCGCGGCCATGAGGGCGGCGGCGAAGGGGGGTGCGGGGAAGTAGCCGGAGCGAGACGCTCCCGGCAACGGACTGGGACGAGACGTCCCAGCCACGGGTAGAGGAGACCCTTCACCCCAGCACCGGCACCGCGAGGCCCGCTCTGACCAGCAGGGGCTCGAGTTCCGGATCCCTGCCCATGAAGCGGCGGTAGAGTTCGTCGGGGGGGACGGAGTTGCCTTTGCTGAGGATGTGTTCGCGGAAGGCGCGGCCGGTGCTGGCGTTGAGGACGCCTTCTTTTTGGAAACGGGTGAAGGCATCGGCGTCGAGGACTTCGGCCCATTTGTAGGAGTAGTAGCCGGCGGCGTAACCGGTGGGGCTGCTGAAGAGGTGGTTGAAGCGCCGCATCATCGAAGGTGTGGGCGTCTTCAAAGGGGCGAGATAGCCATCGAGGACCGTGCGATCGACGGCATCGAGATCCATGCCTTTGAAATCGCCGGGGCGGGTGTGGAGTACGAGGTCGAGTTTGGCGAAGGCAAGCTGGCGCATGAAACCGGAGGCGCTGAGATAATTTTTCGCGGCGATCATTTTCGCGAACAAGTCGTCGGGAATCGGATCGCCGGATTCGAAATGACGGGCGAATAGATCGAGCGAGGCGCGGTCCCAGCAGAAGTTTTCCATGATCTGCGAGGGCAGCTCGACGAAGTCCCAGGGAACGTTGGTGCCGGCCAGCGATTTGACCGCCACATCGCTGAGAAGGCCATGGAGCAGGTGGCCGAATTCATGGAAAATGGTTTCGACCTCGCGATGTGTTAGAAGGGCGGGCTTGCCATCGACCGGCGGGCTCATGTTGCCGATGATGAGGCCGAGATGCGGCTCCCCGGTATTGCCGGTGTGGAGCGAATTCATCCATGCGCCGCCGCGCTTCGATTCGCGCGGGTGCCAATCGGCGTAAAAGGAGCCGAGATGCGCGCCACTTGCCGAGTCGTGGATTTCGTAGAATTTGCACTCGGGGTGCCAGGTTTCTACGGAAGAAGTTGAGGGTTGAGTGTTGAGGGTTGAGTGTGAAGAGGGGGAAGAAGAGGCGGGCTCGATGAAAATGGATTCGAGTTCGCGGATGGTGATGCCGAAGAGGCGGGAGGCGATTTCGAACATGCCGGACATGACGCCTTCGACGGGGAAATAGGGGCGCAGGGCTTCTTCGTCGAAGTCGTAGTTTTCCTTGCGCTGCTTTTCGGCCCAATAGGCGACTTCCCATGGTTCTAACAGATCGACGGGCTGCCTTGTGTTGGCGGCTTTGTATTGCGCGAGTTGTTTGTATTCGGCGTGGAAGGCGGGCTGGATGCGGGTGTGCAGGTTTTCGATGAAACCGAGCGCGGTGCCGCCGGTTTTCGCCATGCGACGCAAAAGTGTTAGATCGGCAAAATGGCCGTGGCCGAGGATCTCCGCTTTTTCATGCCGCAGTTCGAGGATGCGCCAGACCAATTGCGTGTTGTCGAACTCGCCGGTGGCTCCAACCTTCGAAGATGCCTCCCAGACCTGATGGCGGATTTCATCGTCATGCAGGTGCTGCATGAGCGGTCCCATCGATGGATACTGCAGAGTGAAACGCCAGGCCGGTATG
>JACMMB010000051.1 GCA_014379305.1 Akkermansiaceae bacterium | reverse complement strand
TGTCAATTAGGGCAGAACCGAGCAAAACTGAGTAGGATAGACCTCTAAGGGATTAGTTTGCCTGTGGATCTCTGAAATTGCCTCCGGGTGTCCATTGGGCTGGTTGCGACAGGGCATTGGCTACATGAGCTGTCGAAACCATACCTGCGATTGAGTTTCGTTTAAGATACGCAACTCTTGCCGTGATCGCTTTCTTCGCCTCCTCAATCTGTGATCTTTCCTCCGGAGTTGGTAGTCGGCTTGATTCCGGCGATTCTTTGCGGAATTCTGCCAGCATGTCGGCGGTATCTATTCCCGCCTCACAGCCGATGTGGCGCAGGAGGTCTTGAAATAGCTCTTCTAGTGTCTGGTCTGGTTCTGTATTTTTCATGGTTCTGGAATTTCGATATTTACTGCTGAGAATTTGGTTCGTTTCGGGGTGCAAGCTGAAACCTGCTGCCTAAAGTAGAAATGCACCTTGCACCCCCCCAAACGGTGTTGCGGGGCTTTTGAAAGCGCCCCCGCGAAGCACGCATTCGTATTTGGCACATGCAAGCAACCTGCAACCTGCTTGCACCCCTGAGATTGCTTGAAAAGAAAGGGGTTGCGGTCATAGGTGCAAGCTGGGCTGCAAGTTATAAGGCTACGGGTCTCCTAGGGCTGTGATTCCTTCTTGAGTGAGTTTCCATTTGATGGACTTTCCGGCTCCATCTGCCTGCTCCTGAAGCCACCCACGGGCTACCAGCTTCCTAAGCCGGGGAGTGGAAGCCTGACGCTTGATCCTCCAGCGCTCTCCCGCGCCAGCGGCAGTTGTGAAGCCTACCCGTGGGTCACTGCCCCAGAGCTGCCCTAGCTGTTTCAGCGCCTCTGCCTCTGTGCGTCCCTGTTTCGCCTTCTCAATCTCGAATTCCGGCAGTCTGTTAAACGTGTAGGTTTCGAGGTTGAACCGAGCAAACACCCTAGGGCACCCGTGGAACGTCCGTGCGTCGATATTGAGAACAAGAATGTTTTCTGGAGCTGTTTCTATCGCAACCAGCGTGCTGGCGCTGGCCTGCTTCACGAATGATCCTGCGAAGCGGTTTCTAGCCTTGTCGTCGCCCGCCTTGCGGAAGTGATCCACGAGAATCACCCCGGCTTGCGTCTCTGATGCGAAGCGCTTAACGGTTTCGAGAATTTCCGCTACGTCGGCGGTTTCGTTTCCATCCGGCACGAGACGGTAGAGGCAGTCAATAATTACTAGATCACCGGGGCGAACGCTTCCCTTCAAGTCCTCGAACTTTGGCATGATGTCGCGGACGTTCAATCCATCGAAGGAGTAGGCGGCTATCCGTTCAGTTATTGCTGCGGCCTGTTCGGGCAAGTGTGCAAACCGATTGCCACGAGCCTTGGCAAAACGGAATCGCATTTCCGACGGATTCAGCTCTAGGTCAAACACATGCACCCTAGCTTGCTTCGTTGGGAATCCGTTCTCTCCGTCGTCGTCCGCAAGCCAAGGCAGTCCCGCTGCGACAGCAAATCCCGCATCCTGTGCCAGCCATGATTTTCGGCTCTTCGACTCAGCGCCTAAGAGCAAAACCTCACCTTGTCGAATGAACTGGAAAATAATTGGGGGCGGTCTGAGCGCGTCAATTTGCTTCCAGTTCATATCAAGGGTGTCTCGGTGATTGACCAGATACGAAGAGAGGGACTTTCGATTTTCCTTTGCTTTGGCTTTTTGCCAGATTGGAGACAGTGCGGCATTCTCGGTGACTCGCTTCCGCGCCGCTTGTAGCGCTAACCTGAGCTTGCGCTCGTCTCGGTAGAGCGCTGAAGAGCGGAACAGTGCCTCTTGATGGGCAGGCTCCGAAGTCACCTCACAGATGGAACATCCAAGGGAGAAATCAGCTTCCGACGGAGATTCAAACTTATGCTGCTCCCACTCTCCGCTCTCGTATAGATTCCTAGCCATTTGGCTCTTAGCAATCAACGCGCCTACAAGCTCTCGTGAAGCTGGAGCGCATTCCGAAATCTGGGTTGGATTCAAGGCGAGCTTCTTTTTGTCCTTCGCTGGTTTTGGGTCAGTCTTTCGTGGCGTCAGAGCCACGAGAGGCGTTTTGCGGATTTTCAAATCCTCATCCCAACTCGCCAACATGAAGCGATTGGAGTTCTTGCAGGACTTGTCGATTTCGATGCCGCGCTTCCGCATATCCGCTTCGATTGCCAAGAATGCGTTTAGGAAATACTCGTCGTCGGTGCATTTTCCAATATAGCCAATCGCTTTAACCCCATCACCAGACGGGCTGATAAAAGAGGCGGCAATGTAGGGAATCTTGATGAGGTTATCTCTAACTGATTCGGGATTCTCGATTCCGTCTATGTCGATTTGAATGAATCCCGAATACTGTAAGCGTCCTTCCTTTCCAGCATTCGCAACATCGCCGTCAACAAATCCCGAAATCACTGCGGCAGGGAGGCTGCGTTTCATCGCGCTGAAGTCCGGATGCTTCTTATTTCCTCCGCATTTCATCCGTAAATTACGGAGTGTCTGAATAGGTTCTTTGAAAGTGTTATCCCCAATTCCTTCAATGAGTTCCCACATTTTCATCGTGTCGTTCACGCCACTCAAAATAGAGCCGTGGCTAATCTCGACATCCAACTGGGCGGCGAGCTTGCTATCCACGATGGTTGCAAGGAGACCGTCCCGAAGTGGACTGCCCTCTGCTTCGGCATTCGTCGCATAATCTGAGCCTTGCACGATCAAGGAGCTTCCGCCGTCTTCTTGAGGCTTCACTGTCCGCCCTCCTCTTCCGTGGAATCCTCCGAAAAACTGCCGATAAAGGCTATCATCGAAGGTATGTTTACCATTCGGATTCCACGCGTAGCGCCGCGCTTCCGAATTGAGGCGGTCTTGATCGCTCCGCCCGAAATGTCGAAGTTGGCATAGAGCGTGGAGCGGCTTACCGAAGCGATTTCGCACGCCGCAGGGATTCGCGCCCATTCGTTATGATGCTTTGCTTTCTCCTCTGTGAGAGGACGTGTCATGGGGCGTTTTTGCTTGGCCATGTTCCCGATAATCCACGGAAAACTTTTGCCGTCGCATATTCTCTCAGCGGTAGCCTGCGCCAAAGTTTTTCAGTGGTCTGAAAGCGTCCGAAGAAATGCCTTTAGAGTGTCGATTCGCTCAGGAAGGAATGGATGCTTCCCGCCCCTGTCTTGCGGTAACCAAGAAAGCCCCGCATCACGCCAAATTGCCGAAATGTCTTTAGGGTAATGTTTCCAAAATTTACGCTGCCCCGGAAATAGTTCTCGGTGCATCTCTTGAATCATCCCGAGCGTCGGCAAGTCTGTGTCATCGCGGGTGTTTCGGACTCGGTGGCTTATCCCTCTTTCTTCTTTCCACTCCTTTCGAAATTTTTCACTTTCTTCCCACCCCTTCTGCATTTCCTGATGTTCTTTCTCAGAAAAGCAAATCGCCAATTCATCATCTAGCTTTCTGATTTTCCTCTTATGCTCGCTCTCAATATCTCGGATCTGTTTCTTTGTCTGGTCTATGACGTGAGACGGGTTCTCTGCCTCATGGAATAGCCAGAAACAGATTAAACACAAATTTGTGAGAAACGAAAAGTAGCCGTTTTCAAGCGCATTCTTGGCGCGTGAAAGCGTCTCGAAATCTTCCTCATCAAGGAGGCGCTGGATTTCAGGTGTGAAAATGGAAGAAGTGCTAGGGTGCAGGGCGTTGCCCCCTTTCTTTTCTGCACGTCTCGACTGGAGCGCAGAACAAACCCAAATGAGGCTTTTCATTTCGCCCCTCCGATCACGGAAGGCAGGGAGGCGATTCCTTGGCGCAGGGCATCACCGCCAACGCTGACGTAGCCTTGGTGAACCGCTGCGGAATCGTGGCCGATAAGCTCCATCACAGCCGATGGCGCAACGCCCGCCTCATGGAGCATGGACGCGGCGGTTGCCCTCAGTGAGTGGAAGGAGAGGGTGCTTTCGCCGCGTTTGGAATCGCGGCCTTTCCCCTTGCTCTGATGGGAAGCCGATTCACGAAGGCCAGCGTCAACAAGGATGCGGGCGAACTGGTTTGAGAGTGTCCCCACCCGCCCTTCCTGAGCCTCCACTATGGCGTTGGTTTCCGGGTGCAAGTAAAGGTCGCCACTGATAGGGCGGGGGAGTTCGCGCAACTCGCGCTGCAAGTCCGGATGCATTGGCAATGAGAGTTTCTTTCCGGTCTTCACGGTTTCGATATGGAACGTGCCTTTGGCCAAGTCGAAGCTATCCCAGCGGATGCGGGCGATGTCTCCAAGCCTCTGCCCGGTGTAGAAGGCGATCAAGACCATGGAACGCCACTCCCCGGTGCAATGCTCAAGCAACTTCTGAACCTCGGCCACGGTGAAAGGCCGACGCTTCACCGATACCCCCTTCTTCACGGGGCGGACGAATTCCGTCGGATCATCCACAATGAGGCTGCGATCCCGCGCATCCTTGAAGACCATCCGCAGAACCTTGATAAGCTTGTTCGCGGTGGCGGGTGCCTTTTTCTTGGAAAGCTCATCGCGGAAATTCTCCACATCCTCCCGCGTCACCATGGCAATGTCGTTTTCCGCCTTCTCTCCAAGGAAGGCGATGAAAGCGTCCCCGGCCTGCTTGTAGGTGGTCACGGTCGCCGGGGAGACGGTGGGCTGCCGTGCCTTTCTCCAACGCTCAAGATGGGTGCTCATGGTGACAACGGCCATGTCCTGTCCGGTGATTGACTTGTGAAGCTCGGAGATCACGCGGCGCACCTGTTGCGCTGTCCTCATGCGATTGGCGGCGGCTTCGAATTCCTCCGCGATGCGCTGTGCTTTCTTTCGGTTCGCTTCGGTGGCGGGCAGGGCTGTGGAGCGGTTGCAACGCTTGCCTGTGAGGTCGCGGAAGCCCGCAAGCCATTTGGAGGTGTTTGGGTTTTTGAAGATGAAGGCCATGGCTGAGTTGGTTATACCCTCACTTATACCAGCCCCAAGGAAGTTCGTCAACGTCCATTCTCATTTTTATATGCAGAATATAGCATAGCGCGGATTTCCTGATACCTCGAAAAACGCTTTTGGGGTTCCGTGGGTTCGAATCCCACCCCCTCCGCCATTTACATTGCTTGGAGCATCATTTTTCTCAGGTCAGGCAATCTTCCAGCCGCTTCGCGATCAGGACGCGCTCCGGTCGGGTTTCGCTGAGGTCGAGGGCCCGGCGGAAGTGTTCGGCGGCGATTTCGTTCCGACCCCTTTTCAGTTCAAGCTCGCCCATGACGGCGTGGAGGAGGTGGTAGTTTTCCAGGCGCTCGCGGTTTTTGGATTGCTCCAAGGCTCTGATTCCCTCCTCCGGGCCGTGGACTTTGGAGACGGCGACGGCGCGGTTGAGGGCGATGACCGGAGAAGGGTGAAACTCCATCAAGCGGTCATACATGGTGAGGATGCGGGTCCAGTCGGTGGCGGCGTCGCTGTGCGCCAGGGTGTGGCAGGCGGCGATGCCGGCCTGCAAATGATACTCGCCCAATTCCCCGCCGCCGGAGGATTTTGCCAGATGCCGGATGCCCAGCTGGATCAGGTTGGCGTCCCACAGGTCGCGGTTTTGATCTTCCAGGCGGAGAAGGTTTCCCTCGCTGTCCGTTCTCGATGGCAGGCGGGCGGCGGTTAGGCTCATCAGGGCGAGAAGGGCGTGGGTGCGGGGCCGGTTTCCGGCCGGGTGCGCGGCCAGCAGGACTCCGAGACGGATGGCTTCCGCGCATAATTCCGCGCGCACGACTTCTTCGCCGTGGGAGGCCTTGTAACCTTCATTGAAAAGCAGGTAGAGGATTTTCAGCACTCCCTCGAGGCGCTCCGGAAGCGCGGAGCCGGTGGGGATTTCGAAGGGGATGCGGTCGTTTTGGAGACGCTGGCGGGCACGGGTCAGGCGCTTGGAAACGGCGGCTTCGGAAATGAGAAAGGCCTTGGCGATTTCCGCAGGACTGAATCCGCAGAGGACTTTCAAAGCGAGCGCGGATTGCGCTTCCTGGGGCAATCCCGGATGGGAGCAAACGAACATCAAGCGGAGCTGGTCATCATTGACCCCGCCCTCGTCGTCTGCAATCGGGCTGGCTTCGCTCTGCGTCGATTCCATCTCAGCGAGAATTTCCGGCTGCTTCTGGTGGAAGTTTTTTTCCCGCCGCAATTGGTCGATGGCGAGGTTTTTCGCGGTCCGCAGCAGCCATGCGGTCGGCTTGTCAGGGGTGCCGTAAAATGGCCAGGTTTTCAGCGCGCGGATCAGCGCCTCCTGGACGACATCCTCCGCCATCTGCAACCGCTGGGCGCCGTAGATGCCGGTCAGGATCGAGACCATTTTCCCTGACTCATGGCGGAAAAGGTGATCCGCAAGCCGATGCACGGACTTCTCGGGGGAGTTGTTTTCCGATTCATTCGAAGACATGGGCAGGATGTTCATGTTGTTGATATAAGCGACGAATCGGATGTCTGTTACGAGACGCCGCTGCGATTTTCTTTTTAAACGGCGCGATGTCCTGAACCCGGAGTATCGTTCGTCTTACCATTGAAGCCCGCAATTTATAATTATGAAAACGACCATGGATCAATCAGCAGCCAACGGCCATCCGGTTCGCTCCAGGGATGAATGGCTCATCGCGAGAAAAGCGCTGTTGGCGAAAGAGAAGGAATTCACCCGCGCGAAGGACAAGCTCACACGAATGAGGGGCGAGCTGCCATGGGTCAGGATTGAAAAGAACTATTTGTTCGACGGGCCGGATGGAAAGCAATCACTGGCGGAGTTGTTCGATGGCAGGAGCCAGCTCATCGTCCAGCATTTCATGCTCGGCCCCGGCTGGCAGGAAGGCTGCGTCGGCTGCTCGTTTCTCGCCGATCACGCTGATGCCGCACGCCGGCATCTGGTGCAGCACGATGTGGACCTGGTGGTCGCGTCGCGGGCGCCGTGGCAAGAGATCGAGCCATTCAAGAAGCGGATGGGGTGGCTTTTCCCATGGGTTTCAGCATACGAAAGCGACTTCAATTCCGACTTCAATGTGTCATTCACCGATGAGCAAAGAGCGGCGGGAAAAGCCTATTCAAATTATGCTTTCGGCGACCCTGGGATTAATGAGATAGGGGGCCACAGTGTGTTTTTCAAAGACGCGGACGGTCGGATTTTCCATACCTATTCCACTTTCAACCGGGGTGACGAAACATTGATCGGCACTTACAGCTATCTCGATCTCATGCCCCTTGGCCGCAATGAAAGAGGGAAGAATCATGACCTCACCGATTGGGTCAGGCATCACGATCGCTATAACAAGGACGGCCATGAGTGAGATCTGTTGCAGAAAAACCAAGGCGGGTCTGCGCACCAAGTGGGCCGGCCTGATTCTTCCGGGCGCCGCTTTTTTCGTAATGCCGAAGTGCCCGATGTGCCTGGCTGCCTACATCGCGCTGGCAACCGGATTGAGCGTCTCGGTGCCCTTCGCCGCCGGACTACGCACCGCCATGGTTGTTTTCGCAACGGGTGCCTGCTTTTATTTTTCCCTCCGCATTTACCAACATCTGAAATTTCAAAAATCACCATGAAACAAAACGAACCGAAAACCGATTATCTATTGTTGTTCCGAAACAACGCCTGGCATCAGGAGCTTTCCGCAGAGGAGATCCAACGCGTCATGACCCAGTGGATGAGCTGGTTTGACAATCTCGTGGCGGAGGGGCGCTGCCTTGGCGGGCAGTCTCTGGAGCACGAAGGCCGTGTCGTGCTCGGAGAAAACCGCCAGGTGACCGACGGGCCATACGCCGAGGCCAAGGAATCGGTGGCCGGCTATTTCATCCTCCGCGTGGCGGATATCGATGAAGCTTTGGAAATCGCAAAACTATGTCCCGCTTTGCGCTACGGGATCACCGTCGAGGTGCGGAAACTGATGGATCGCTGCACTGCGAGCCAGATGTCGCAGGTATGAGGCGTTTGCAAGCAACAAATTGGTCACAAGCCAATCATTTCCTGAAACCACTTTTTAACGCTAAGAAAAGAAACATATGAACACACCATCAGATTCCTATCCCCCCTTCATCTCCGCCATCGCCGTCCAAGGCGCGTCGGAAGCCATCGACTTCTACCAACGTGCCTTCGGAGCGACCGAACGCTATCGGCTCACTGACTCGGCCTCCGGGAAAATCGGCCATGCCGAGCTCGACGTGAACGGCAGCATGTTCATGCTCTCCGACGAAAATCCAGACTGGAACAAATCGCCAAAGACCCTCGGTGGCACGACCGTGAAATTCTGCCTGATGGTGGAAAACGCCGATGTGTCCTTTGATCGCGCCGTTGCCGCCGGGGCGACGGTGATTATGCCGGTCAGTGACCAGTTTTATGGCTACCGCTGCGGCAGTGTCCTCGATCCATATGGCTACGAATGGATGCTTCAGCATGTGGTTGAAAAAGTCCCGCATGAGGAAATGCAACGTCGTTGGGATAACATGGTCAAAGACTGCAAGCCGGCATAATCGCCCCTCTAACCCATCAATTTTAATACCGACATCATGAATACCAAACTGATCCAACCCTATCTTTTCTTCAACGGTAACTGCGAGGAAGCCATTGAATTTTACCGCACCGCGATCGGCGCCGAGCAGGAGATGCTGATGCGTTATAAGGAATCCCCGGACTCCCCGCCGGAAGGAATGCTTCCGCCAGACTGGGAGGACAAGGTGATGCATGCCAGCCTTCGCATCGGCGAATCCGTCGTCATGGTCTCCGATGGATGCTGTGACGGGAAGGACAAATTCCAAAGCTTCTCGCTATCCCTTACTCTGCCGGATGAAGGCGAAGCCAGGAAGGTTTTCGCCGCTCTCGGGGAGGGCGGGTCGGTCGAGATGCCTCTGGACAAAACCTTCTGGTCTCCGTGTTTCGGCATGTTGACCGACCGTTTCGGCCTGGGCTGGATGATCACCGTGGCGCCGTAATTTTTTACCAACTGAATCAAACCAATCATCAACATGGACACCTACACTGATGGCTTTGTCATCCCACTCCCTAAAAACAGGATCGAAGAATATCGCCTCTGCGCCGAGAGGGCCGGTGCTGTTTGGCGCGAGCATGGAGCACTCGAATATTACGAATGTATTGCCGACGATATGGAAGCCAAGGACATGGTCTCCTTCCCGCAACTGGTCAACGCCGGACCCGACGAAACCGTTGTCTTTGCGTGGATCACTTTTCAATCAAGGGAACACCGCGACGCGGTAAACGCCAAAGTCATCGCAGATCCCCGGCTCGCCGACATGATGTGCGGGGAAAACCAACTCTTCGATTGCAAACGCATGGCATACGGCGGCTTCAAGCTCTTGGTGAAAGCCTGAGCAAGCAGGCCTGCTGTTCCGACCGCCTGATAAAAAGAAAGGGTGCGGTTTTCAGCCAGGCCCATAGCTTCATCGGAAATGACATCCACCCCGGTAATCCTCGCGCGTGGCGTGGCCAAGCGCTTCGGCACTTTCGATGCGCTCACTTCGCTGGACCTTGAGGTGCATTCCGGTCAGTGCGTGGGTTTGCTCGGGCCCAATGGGGCGGGAAAATCCACTTTCATAGGCTGCCTCTACGGGGTGGTCCTGCGCACCGGCGGAACCTTGAACATCTTCGGCTTGGATCCGGCGAAAAACGCCCGTGAAATCAAAGGCCGCATCGGGGTCGTCCCTCAGGAAAATGCTCTGGACGAGGGCCTGACCGTCCTCGAAAACATGCGGATCTACGCTCGATTCGGAGGTATCCCAAAAGCCCGGGCAGACGCCCGCATCGACCGTTTGCTCGATCACATGTCGCTTGAAGCGAAGCGCGATGCGACCATCAAAACGCTCTCCGGAGGCATGAAACGGCGGCTGACATTCGTGCGCGCCCTGCTGGCCGATCCCGAATTGCTGATTCTCGACGAGCCGACCACCGGCTTGGATCCATCGGTCAGGCATTTGTTATGGGAGAAAGTCACCGAGCTTCGCAATGAAGGGAAAACCATCCTCGTCACCACTCACTACATGCACGAGGCGGAGGTTTTGTGTGATCGCATCTTCATCCTCGACCAAGGACGTGTGGTCGGCGTCGGCGCTCCCCGCGAACTGATTGAAAGGGAAGCTCCAGGCTTTGTCGGCATTTTTCCCCGCGATTCCGAAGCCCTGCTGCAGCCGCATCTGCAACCAACGTGGGAACTTTTCCATCAGGCCCACCAATGTTGCATCCGCGCACCCCGCTTTGATGATCTTCTTGATTTACAACGCCTGTCCGGCCTCACGGCGCTGCAATTGCGGCCCACCAATCTGGAGGATGTTTATCTGAAACTGACCGGCAGCGAGCTCAAAGACCATGAATGACAAGCTCCAGACCTTTCGCCTCGCATGGCATGTCGTTGTCCGCAACTGGTTGGTATATCGCAAGGATTTCCTCGCAAATATCTCGCCGACGCTTGCGGATCCCGCATTGATCATGCTCTCGCTCGGCCTCGGGCTTTCGCCTTTCATCGGGGAAATCGACGGTCTCAGCTACGCGGAATTCCTCGCCCCGGGGATGATCGCCACCACCGCTCTGTTCACCGCGTTTTTCGAAAGCAGCTACGGTTTTTTCGTCCGCATGACGTTTGAATCTGTTTTCAAAGCCATGCTCACCACTCCCATCGGCGTGCGCGAAGTTCTGTTGGGCGAGTTCATGTGGGTTTTCGTGCGGACCGCATTGATGGCTTTTGGAGTGTCTTTGGTCCTCCTGGCCTTGGGTCTGATGCCGAATCCATGGGCAATCCTGATCTGCCCGATCATCGGCGGCTTCCTTTCCCTGCCCTGCTCGGCCATCGGCTTGCTTGCCGCATCATGGGTCCGGAACATCAACCAGTTTCAAACCGTATATTCCTTCCTCATCGCCCCCATTTATTACCTATCAGGCGTCTTCTTCCCCTTGCCGGAAAAGTCGGTTCTTTCCGTAATCATCCAGTTTTCACCATTCTATCACGGCGTCCGCCTCATCCAATTCACCGTTTGGGGCAAATCCACCATCGCGGAAATTCTATGGCATGCCACAGCCCTTGCAGGCTTCACGCTCATATTGGGGTTTCTGGCCTTTCATCGAATGGGCCGGAAACTGACCACGTAGCGGGTTTCCCGCATTTATAAGGTTTGCGTCATTTGGAGATACTGCACATCCAGTATCAAGAGGGCAGGCCACTTTTTTCTAAAAACTAACATGTAACTTTTCCCGATGATTTCGTGTGAACTACTAAATATGCCGTAGTTTTTGGATTGACGATACCATATCGATGATTAGGCTGTCCTGCATTGTTTCATATTTCCTTTTCCCATGCGTTGCGTTCAATGCGGTTCTCTCAAAGACAAAGTGCTCGACTCACGCTCATCCAAAGATGGGACGACGATACGCCGCCGCCGCGAGTGCCTGAAGTGCGCCTACCGATATACGACCTACGAGCAGATCGAGCGCACCGAGCTGAGAGTGGTGAAGCGGGACGGCAGCCGCGAATCGCTAAACCGGGAAAAACTGATGAGCGGCCTCATCAAGGCGTGCGAGAAACGGCCCGTGTCGATGGACCGACTCGACCGCGCGGTGGAGGAAATTCTAACCGATCTTCACAAGGATCATCTCAGCGAAGTTCCTTCCGCCTCCATCGGCGCGAAGGTGATGGACAAGCTTCATCAGATCGATCCGGTTGCTTACATACGCTATGTTTCCGTGTATCGGCAGTTCGAAAACGTCAATGAATTCATTGCGGAAATTCAGTCACTTTCCCGCCGTGCGGCACGCGATACCTTCCAGCGTCGTCTATTCAAGGAATAGCGGCCAATCTCCACACTCCCGAATCTAAAAAAATCAGCACCCCAATTCAGTGATCTCATTCATAGGAAACCGACCAGCTCTCCAGATCGGACGCCATCAGGTATTCGATTACGATACAAAGTGGTTGGAGGACGCCCTTCAAAGGGCTGCCCAAGCTGCCAATCATGAGGATTTCCCCTTGGTTGCGGAGATCCGAAATGGAATAGAACTATATCTCGAAAGCAAGTGCCCGCTGCGGCTGCTCCACCTTGAAGACCTCTTCGAGCGGATGCGGAAAATGCTCATTAAAATCGGTTGCGAAAATATTGCCGAAAAACTCCGTCCGCTCGCGCCTCCGGTAACCATCTGCCTGATTCGTGCCGCGGAATCCGCAGGAAATGGCTTCGAACTCGCCTTCTTCGAAACCCTACGCTCGGAACTCACCGAACTGCGCGAGGCGGGAGCCGAGAACATCCGCTTCACCGGGCTACGTGAAAGCGCCCTGATTCTGAGCCGCCGGACAAAGTGGACGAAACACTGCAATCGGATGCTCCACGAGATTGAAACCTTCCTTGATGCCAATAAATGCAATTCGCCGCTCCGCGTGGGCGGCTGAAGGCCGTCTATGGCTTCATCATGAAGTCCAGCAGCTTTGCCAAACGATCACGCAACTCATGCCTGGGAACGATCGCG
The DNA here is from genome assembly GCA_014379305.1 of Akkermansiaceae bacterium. GTDB lineage: Bacteria > Verrucomicrobiota > Verrucomicrobiia > Verrucomicrobiales > Akkermansiaceae > Luteolibacter. The sequence goes on along the minus strand of JACMMB010000051.1, from coordinate 3,475 downwards.
TCGATCAAGCCATGTTCCAGCATGAATTCCGCCGTTTGAAAACCAGGTGGCAGATTCTGATGCGTCGTTTCCTTGACCACCCGCGGCCCGGCGAATCCGATCATGCACCTCGGCTCGGCCAGGTTGATATCGCCGATCGTCGCGAATGAGGCTGTGACCCCGCCTGTCGTTGGGTGGGTGAAAACGGAAATATAGGGCAGCTTCGCCTCGGCCAGCCTTGCAAGCGCTCCGCAGGTCTTGGCCATCTGCATGAGCGACAGCATTCCTTCCTGCATCCGCGCGCCCGAGGATGCCGAGAAGATGATCATGCCGCGTTTTTCAGCGATTGCGGTTTCAATCGCTCGGGTGATTTTTTCGCCAACTACCGAGCCCATCGATCCGGCGAAAAACTTGAAATCCATCACCGCAATCATGGTTTGCCTGCCGCCGATGCTCATCCGCCCGGTGACCACCGCATCATTCATTTTGGTTTTTTGGCGGAGTCCATCGATCTTCAGTTCGTAACCCTGGAAGGCGAGGGGGTTGGCGGAAAATAGCTTGGCATGGGTTTCCTCAAAGCTCCCTGGATCGGCCAGCAGGTAAATCCGATCGGTGGAATCCATTAAAAAATGGTGGCTGCATTGCGGGCAGACCTGCAGGTTTTGTTTGAGTTCGAGCGTGTGAATCAGCGCTCCGCAATCAGGGCATTTTGACCAAAGCCCTTCCGGCATATCGTCACGCTTCTGCTGGCTACGGAGGAGTCTTTTTTTGAAAATGCCCATTGGGGGTTCTACTGAGGAATATGCTTTCTGACGCGAACTGCATGATTCTAACGACGCAGGTTCCACCCGACAACCTCGATTTCAAGTGCTCCCACGGGGTTGACCCGGGGTATTAGGATGGTTAGCTTCCGCGCCCGCCATGAGTGACGCACCCAACTATAAAGACACACTGACTCTTCCCCAGACGAGTTTTCCGATGCGCGGGGACTTGGTGGAAAATGAACCCAAGCGTCTTGAAATTTGGGAAAAATCGGATCTTTACCGGAAAATCGTCGCCGCCCGCAAAGCCTCTGGCGCGCCCGATTTCATCCTTCACGATGGTCCGCCCTTCGCCAACGGCGATGTCCATATGGGCACCGCGCTCAACAAGCTCCTCAAGGACATGGTCGTGAAATCGAAGACCATGGCCGGCTTCCATGCCCCGTTTGTTCCCGGCTGGGACTGCCACGGTCTGCCGATCGAGTTCAAGGTCGTCAAGGAAACCGCCGGTCTCGATCCTGCGGAAATCCGCCGCCGCTGCTCGGAGTTCGCGTTGGGTTTCATCGATATCCAGCGCAAATCATTCCGCCGCCTCGGGGTCTTCGGTGATTGGGAAAATCCATACCTCACCATGAATCCCGGCTATGAGGCGAGTATCCTCCGCGTCTTCGCCAAGCTTGTCGAAAATGGTTCCATCTACCAGGCGAAGAAGCCCGTGCAGTGGTCCTACGGCGCGCAGACCGCGCTCGCCGAGGCGGAAGTGGAATATCACGACAAGGAAAGTCCGGCCATTTTCGTGAAATTTCCATTGGTGTCCTCTCCAGAGCCAGGACTCGCGGGGGCGAGCATGGTTATCTGGACCACGACCCCGTGGACGCTTCCCGCCAACCTTGGCATCGCCGTCCATCCCGAATTCACCTACGTGGTTGGTAAATTCATGACCGCAGGCAAAACGGAGACGTTCATTATTGTTCGCGAACTCATCGAAGCGTTCGCGGAAAAAACCGGCTACGTCCTTGAGCAAACGGTCATGGAAGTCAAAGGCCGCCAACTCGAGGGGTCTGCAGCCAAGCACCCTTTTCTCGACCGCACCTCAAAACTCATCCTCGCCAACTTCGTCACCACCGAAGCCGGAACCGGCGCAGTCCACATTGCCCCGGGCCATGGCGCGGACGACTATGTGGCTGGACAGCAAAATGTTCTGGCCGTGCTCTCACCCGTCGATGACTCCGGGAAATTCACCGAAGAAGTCGGACTCGATGAACTCGTGGGCATGCACGTTTTCAAATCCAACGACCGCATCATCGAAATTCTCGCCGAGAGCGGCCATCTGCTGGGTCGGGAAGTTTACAAACACTCCTACCCGCATTGCTGGCGCTCGAAGACGCCGATCATTTTCCGCGCGGTCGAGCAGTTCTTCATCTCGCTGGAAACTTTGCGCGGCCAGGCGCTCGCGGAAATCGATAGGGTCGAGTGGTTGCCCGCCTGGGGTCGGAACCGCATCTATGGCACGGTCGAATCGCGCCCCGACTGGTGCATCTCGCGCCAACGCACCTGGGGCGTGCCGCTGCCGGTTTTCTTTGATGAAAATGGCAGGACGATCCTTTCCTCAGAGCTCGCCAACAAGGTCGCCGACCTGGTCGAGAAGGAAGGCACGAATATCTGGTTTGAAAAATCCGATGCCGAGCTCGCCACTTTGTTAGACCTGCCAGTCGGCGTGAAAAAATGCCGTGACACGCTCGATGTCTGGATCGATTCCGGTTGCTCGCACGCCGCCGTGTTGGATGTGCATCCGCAACTTCATTGCCCCGCCGATCTTTATCTGGAGGCCACCGACCAGCACCGCGGCTGGTTCCAAAGCTCGCTCATGCTCAGCACCGGCTATCGTGGATCCGCGCCCTACAAAACCGTGATGACCCACGGCTTCGTCGTCGACAAGGACAAGAAGAAGCTCGCGAAATCCGATGCCGGGAAAGCCGGGAAACCGACCGATGCCGCCTATTTCTATAACCAATATGGTGCCGACATCGTCCGCCTCTGGGTTTCCTCGGTGGATTGGCAGAACGAGGTTCCCTTTGGCGAAGACCTCTTCAAGCAGGTCGCCGAGCCTTACCGCCGCCTGCGCAACACCCTCCGCATTCTGTTAGGAAACCTTGACGGCTACACGCCGGATCATATTCCCACCGAGCCCACCCTGCTGGACCGTTGGATACTGGAGCGCCTCCACGAGGTCGTCACCGAATGCACCAAAGCCTACGAATCGTTCGAATTCAGAAAGGTCTTCAACGCGATCAACCAATTCTGCACCACCGATCTCTCCGCCATTTACATTGATGCCCTGAAGGACCGCATGTATTGCGATGCCCTGGATTCGCCGCGCCGGCGTGCATCACAAGCCGCGATGACCGGGATTTTCACCAGTATTTCCCGCCTTCTCGCACCAATTCTCGCCTTCACCGCAGACGAAGCTTGGGAGCATGCGGCTTTTACGCAAGGCAGCGTCCATGAGCAGGATTTCCCCACCCCCAACGCCGCCTTCGCCCCGGGTCAGACCAGCAAGGACGTGGAGCGCCTGTTTCAGATCAAAGCCGTGATGCAATCCGCGATCGAAGCAAAAATCCAGGCCAAGGAGTTCACCCGCAACAACGAAGCTGCCGTCGAGCTGACCGTTCCCAAGGAAGACGGGCGACTACTTGAAATGCTGCGGAACCGCGATTTCGCCACCGAGTTCTTCA
>JACMMB010000050.1 GCA_014379305.1 Akkermansiaceae bacterium | reverse complement strand
GCATCCACCCGACGCACCAATTCACCGCCATCTCGCGCTGGAATCCTCGTGATTTCAAATACTCGCGTGCATGTTCCGCTTCCGGCGCATGGAGCAAAAGTTCATGAAAAAACTCCGCTGCTTCGCGGTGCAAATCCAGAATCCGCCCCTTGCTCCGGCGCTTCTGATCCGCCTCTGGATCGGACTCTTCCTCACGAATCTGCACGCCCGAGCGCCCAGCCAATTTCCGCACCGCTTCCATGAACGGCAGATTTTCGTAATCCCGAATGAACGAAATCGCATCCCCACTCTTGCCACAGCCAAAGCAATGAAATGATTGCCGCGCCGGATTGACATAAAACGAAGGCGATTTCTCGCTGTGAAACGGACAATTCGCCCTAAATTGCGAGCCAGCCCGCTTCAACGGCACATACGAATTGATCAGATCGACGATATCCGTCGCGCTGAGAACCTGCTCGATACTTTCTTTAGGAATCTGGGCCACTATTTCCGCTACACCGCGATCCTACGCTCACCCAGCCGCCAGACAAAACCGCAAAATCGAAAATCCACTCGCCTTCACCGAAGTGCTTGCCAAGCACCCACATGCAGCATAATCCTCCCGTCCGGCCGCCTGAAAAGTGGCCTATTACAACACGCGTGCTTAGCTCAGTGGTAGAGCACATCCTTCACACGGATGGGGTCGCAGGTTCGAACCCTGCAGCGCGCACCATCCGCCAGTTGTGTTCTGAGAAATAACTCCAGTTCTCGAACGCCCCCATTGTGACGTAATTGTCACTTTTACAATTCGGTCGTACCTGCCTGAATCGTCGCGTGCCCAAGCCGCGCTCAGAACCTATCACCGAACAACAGCTTGCCGGATGGAGGCTGCTAGAGCGGTTCATTGGTGCGCTTGACCAGCATGGCTCGCGAATCACGCCTAACAGCCGCGAGCAGCATGGCCTGCGCGATGTGGACCGACGCACCTATTTCGGTCTCTTTCTCTTCGGCTTGTTCAATCCGGTGGTCACTTCGATGCGCGCACTTTGCACCGCTTCACGCCTGGATCGCGTGTCGGCCATGCTGGATCGGCAAGGGCCGGTGGCCATCTCTGGATTCTCCGACGCGCAGCTCGTCTTTGCCCCCGAAATCCTCGAACCAGCGTGTTGCCTCATTGAAGCGGACACCGAAAAGATTTTCTAGGTCGGGAATGGCGTCGATGGGAGCGATTAGTCCTTCCGAAGTTCGCACTACATTTGCGGGGCGAAGATCGAAAACCGCCACATCATCACGCACGAACGCTAGGGAATCGGCATAGCCAACCGAAAACCTTTCTGGCAGGATTTGAAAGTTTAGATCATTGACCATCAACGAAATGATTTCCTCGCGGCTTGCCGCCTCCCCCTGAATGTGTGGTTGTCGGGTGACGATTCGTGGCTGATTGCGAAGCCAGTGTCGAATACCGGATGGTCTAGTTGGAATCGCCGGATTTCAACGGATCATGCCGAGGCTGAGCGGGCACTTGCGATTGAGGATTTCCGAGACCCGGTTCTTTACCGGGAGAAACTTCACCAGATCCTTCTGCTGCAATCCCTATTGCTCCATGCGGAACTTGATAGCCTCCACCGGATCGGAAAGATCAATCGCAAAATGTTCGTCTTATATTTCGCGACCAGCAGGGACCAGCGCTCCGGTTCTTCCTCTTTCACGGATCAGTGCTTGGCGTCCATCAGCTTTTCCACGCGGGCCAGGCTGCGGTGTATTCCTCTTCGGTTTTGATGATTTTCAGCTTCATGGCTTCAAATGTGGGTGGCGCCGGTCGGTTTTCAGGATGGATTCATTCATTGGTTTCATGGATAGCCAAACTATGACGCCTATGATATAAGCCCCCGGAATCTTCGGATCCGCTATGGACTCCGCTTACGCGCCTGGAACCTCGCTTGCTGCTGAAGAGAGCGCCTGTGGCGTGCTAAATGAGCTCCAAATTTCAGACTTTGTATAAAGAATTCAGGACTCACCTCGCGGATTATATTTCATGTCATATAATTTTTGTAATATGTGCCCATATTTGGATCTCCAGGGAACATGAATGATGCAGGGCGTGTTTCCACAAACACCAACTACCAATTCTTTATTTACATGTTTTTCTATATCATCCCAATCTTCGCAGGGAATATAAAATATGCTACAATCATAATCTAATGTTATACTGTATTTATTCCAGTTCTTAGCGAGATGATGAGATATCCACGTTTGGTCCGAGCCGCCAATATTGGCATCGTATCTGCATATTGACCTATTCAGTTCCTGGATAAAAGATACATCTCTGAGAGAACCATCCAATATGTCATCGAATAATTGAAAAAGTGCTTTTTATATCCTATGAATGTGCCTCCATTAATATATTTGTAACCATATGGAGTATTGCACAATCCATCATAAAATGCTTTATCAGCATCCAATTGATGGCTATACCATTTTTCCGCCGACCAAACGATGTCTTTTCCAAACCTTAAAAATTTTTGCTTGATGGCTTCCAAATCATCTAAATAAAAAACGTCAAACGCATCCGTGAAGCATACAATCTGATCGCAATCCTTCGGCAGATTATTTAAATAGTCTCGAAACCATCTCATCCTTGCTATCCAACTAAACGGTTTATTTAATCCAATGACATCAATATTAAATTTGTTTATTTTACTCGATTCTAATAAATACTTCATTATTACCGTGTTATAAATATTTGATGAAGTTACGGCAACTATGTCATTCATATTGTATAATTTTTTCTACTTTTTTACCTGCGAATTCTCTACTGATCAGTGCCTAGGGTTAGTAGAATCAGATCAAATCACGAGTTATTTTCAACTTTTTTACGGCTGGGTTTTGGGCGTGGTATGCGGGGCCATTTTCACTTTCGTCTAGCCGTAGCTGCAGAATTACCCATCTCGACGCCTGAGAATTATTCCACCTAACAAGTGGATGACTGGTGGGTCGTGGGATCTTTGAAGTATTCGATCGAGTCAGCTTCATTGACTCAACACGACATTGTGCCCCCTGCTGGCTCACCACTCTCTCTGCCACTTTTATCAAGATCAGCGGTGTCTCGGAATTTTCTGCTAGCCTCGAATTCGGATTGCGTACGAGCTCGTATACTTGCTGCCTCACTTTCACCAATTTCGCTTCATCTTGGTCCCGAGGTGGCCGGGAATCCGGCGACGCAAGCCTCTCTCAGCCATCCCAAAAGCACACTAAGTTAGCGCCATTCCCAACTGACCCTATCGAGAAGCCCGGCATGCCGGGAAAATCCGCAATACGGGCAGTTGATGATGCTTCCGTTACTTCGCGCTGATGCTGTCGCCTTGGATCGTATAGACTCTGTTTCCAACCTTCACCATGCCGTCCGGAGCATCGCCGCCCCAATTTCCCTTCGCCGCTACCTGCGGATGTGGTTTTCCTTTGGTAGCCAGCGTCATGACCACGAGATAATCTCCCTCAGGATTTCCGAAGTGGACGAATCGGTTGTTTTCGATTTCGAGAAACTTCGAGCCGCGCGGACGGGTGCCGGTTTTGAAGGTGACGCCGGACTCGGGATGGAGAACTGTTGCTTTCAACGTCGCTCCGTTAGGTGCGGTCACGGTGAAGGATTTGGCGTCGCTGGTGATGGAGTTGGGCTCGATGGTGCAGAATTGCCAGAACGCGCCGTCTTCCGAGCTGTCGCTGACAATGAAGGCGGCGGAAGCGCTGGTTTGAGGCGAGTAATCAGCAAGAAAACGCCGCTTGTGGTTTTTAGTGCCGATGTTGCTGGTGCTGATCTCCATCGCCGAGGAGCCACCGCCATCCGCAGCAATCACGGGAGGAATGGTGAACTTGCCAGCGTTGGAGTTGTTGGTGAGTTTTTCGTCAGGGTCCACCGGATAGAGCGTGTTCTGGCTGCGCCAGTAAACATCCTGACCGTTGGTTTTCGGGCCGTAACGTCCACCGCCCACAGCCATGGCCGCGCCGAGTCCCTGGATGCGGAAGGAAAGCGCGTCCGGGCCGGCGTGGCCCTTGGCTCCACGGAGCTTGGCGTAAAGCATCGCGGTGATGTCGTTCTCGTCCTTGTAGGCATTCCGATATAACACATAACCATTGCCTTGCGGATCGGCCTGCGCTTTGTTCCATGCGGGGATCGTCATTGGATCCTCGGGTTTTACGGTGGCTCCCGGGTGGAAAAGCATGGTCCACAGGATGCCGCCGCGGGCGTTGTCATAGGTGCCGTTTCCCGTGGCTCCATACATCTTGTCAAACCAGTATGCGATGCCGGGCAGCAGTTCCGGTGGCGCGTAATAGAACGCCTGACCGTATGCGCCCTCGCCATTAGTGCCGGGATTGTCATCGCCGAAGTCCGGGTGGATGCCGCCCATGGCTTTGGAAAGCGCGGCGAAAATGCTCCAATATGTCATCCGCACCTGTGGCAACGCGGCGATGTCCATTGACGCGTCGTGGCGTTTCATCGCGATGCCGAAAGGACCGACAAAGTTGCCCATCGGATAGTAGTTGTATCCGAGTCCCTCGATGTTCCAGCCTTTTGATTCCTTGCCGCCCAGGTTTTCCGTGAGGTAGAAGGTGACTTTGGAATAACAGTTTTTCAAATCGGAGGCAGTGGTTTCCTCGTCGCTCGCCAAGAAAAGCAGGCCTGCGGTGGCGTAGCGGATCCCCT
>JACMMB010000049.1 GCA_014379305.1 Akkermansiaceae bacterium | reverse complement strand
TGGCCAGCAGGTGTCGATTTTCAGTTGCTCAGAATTGCGCAGGAAGCTTTGGCAAATGCACTCAAACATGCACAAGCCAGCTATATTTGCATTTCCCTCGAATCGTTGCCGGAAGGCCTTCGACTGCGCATCCGCGATGATGGTCAGGGGTTTGTTTCCGAGGTCTCCAGCCAGGTAAACGGGGGGCACTTCGGGCTGCTCGGCATGCAAGAGCGGGCAATTAGGATAGGCGCGCTTTTCACTGTCACGGGGAAATCCGGTCAGGGCTGCACCGTTACTTTATTTATCCCCAGGCAGCCTCCATCTAAAATTTAATCTCCACACCCATGAACCCAACTCCGATCCGAATTTTAATTGTAGATGACCACTTTATGGTCCGCGTTGGCATTATCGGCGCGCTCTCGCAGGAAACGGACATGAAAGTCGTCGGCGAAGCTCGCGACGGGATGACCGCTTTACAAATGTTCGCCGATCTTAAGCCGGACGTTACGCTGATGGACGGTATACTGCCAGATTTTCACGGGATAGAAGTGACTCGCCGCATCATTGCCGATCATCCAGGCGCTCGAATATTGTTGGTCTCGATCAACGATACCGGAGAAGACGTTTATCGCGCCATTGAGGCAGGTGCGGCAGGCTATATCCCCAAGTCCAGTGAGCAAACCGAACTGCTTCAGGCAATCCGTGATGTGGCCGCAGGATTTCGTTATCTACCGCAAGATTTGGCTAGAAAGCTGGCTATTAGACGCCTTACGACTCCACTGAGTGAAAGAGAAATCGAGGTGCTTTCCTTGGTCGCTAAAGGTATGGGAAACAAGGAAATTGCGACCAGCCTAGGTATTGCAGAGGGGACGATAAAAACTCATCTCAAGCACATTATCTCCAAGCTCGACGCCCGTGACCGCACCAGTGCCGTTACCCTAGCGCAAGAACAGGGAATCCTGCGCTTTTAAATCATTTCATGATATCCATCTTTGAAAGGGGTATTACGCCTCGGTAAGTGATCCATTACTTCCTCAAGCAGAGCAGGTGGCAATTCCGCCGAAGAACCAGCGGCAACACTAGCTGAAACGGCAGTTGGCACTGCGGCGGACCGACTAGCGAATGCCAATAACAAAATCGAATTACCGAGTTGCAGATGCATGGAAACGATGATGCTCTCATAAGTGTAAAGCTTCCTAATTATATGAACAGAATTAAATGTAGCCTTATGGCCTTCCTCGCAGCCACTATTCTAGCAGTCGGCGACTCCAGTAGAGCGGATTTCGTTCCACAGTGGGCTAAGTCGGCTGTGTGGTATCAAATATTTCCTGAGCGTTTTAGAAATGGCGATCCATCCAATGACCCGACAGCTGCTGATATTGTGGGAGCTGATCCGGTGCAGCCGCCCAGGGAGTGGAAAATCCACCCTTGGGGAAGCGATTGGTTCGAAAAACAGCCGTACGAAATGGCCAACAGTGATGTCGAGCTCAAGAATCATCTCTTGCGTCGGCGTTATGGGGGCGATCTGCAAGGCATCATCGACCAGCTCGATTACCTCAAGGGTTTGGGTATCAACGCGATCTATCTAAATCCCATTTTCGACTCCCCATCCCTCCATAAGTATGATGGAGCCAGTTTTCATCATGTGGACCCGAACTTCGGTCCCGACCCGAAAGGCGACAGGCTTCTGATGGCGAACGAGAATCCGCTCAATCCCAAGTCGTGGGCATGGACCAAGGCAGATGAACTCGCTTTGAAGTTGATCGACGAGGCGCACCGACGGGACATACGCGTCATTTTCGACGGCGTATTCAATCATATGGGTATCAACAGCTTCGCATTCAGGAATCTCGTGAAGAATCAGCAACGTTCGCCCTACAAGGATTGGTTCACCGTGAATTCTTGGGATGACCCGAAGACCGGGACCCGGTTTGACTATGAAGGATGGTTTGGAGTAAAGTCTCTCCCGGAAATCAGGGAAGATGAGAACGGAATCGTCGAAGGGCCGCGCAATTACATTTTCCATGCTACGGAGCGTTGGATGAATCCAAAGGGAAAAGGGGTAAGGCATGGGATTGATGGCTGGAGACTGGACGTCGCTTACTGTGTGAACCATCGGTTCTGGAAGGACTGGCGAAAGCATGCCAAGCTTCTGAATCCTGATGCCTACCTAACTGCGGAAATCGTTGAGCCGCCGGAAAAGGTTCTGCCTTACATGCAAGGCGACGAATTTGACGGTGAAATGAATTACAATTTCGCATTCGCCTGTTCCGAGTTCTTTTTCAATCCCGAGAAATCGAGGATCGGTCCGGCAGAGTTCGATCTTAAACTTAAACATCTACGCGCGGTTTACCCCCCTGGAGTAGCCGCGGTATCCCAGAATTTGTTTGGTAGTCATGACTCGAATCGCATCGGTTCGCATATCGTAAACGGTGGAATCGGCAATTTCCGTGATTGGAAGACTTATTTCGTTGCTTCTCAAAGCGATCAGAACTCGCTTTACTCGGTGGCGAAACCAAATGCCGACGACTTACAGTTGCAAAAACTGTTCGTGACGATGCAGATGACCTATCTCGGGGCACCCATGGTTTATTATGGGGATGAAGTCGGCATGTGGGGTGCCAACGATCCGGACTGCCGCAAGCCAATGATTTGGGCCGACCTCGTTTACCAGGATGAAGTCTATAATCCAAATGGCACGAAACGCATTCCAGACAAGGTTTCCGTCAACCAAGACCTCCTAAGCTATTACCGGAAATTGATCTCCATTCGGCGAGAGAGTAAGGCTCTCAGCACGGGGATCTACAAAACCTTGGTCGCGGATGACGAACGGGCACTTTTTGTTTTCGAGAGAAAGTTAAAAAACGAGCGGGTGGTCGTCGCACTGAATAATGGAACAAAGCCTGTTTCTCTGGGAGTTGATTCGATGGGCTCCGATCAATACAAGAACCTAATAGATGGAACGTCGATCAATTCGGTTAATAATCTGACTTCTTTCACTGTTCTTGGAAAATCCGGAGTAGTTCTTAGGAATAATTGATTTTAGGAACGGCACACCATCCCTGATGTAAGAAAAAGGACCTGTGAAAGATTACAAAACTTTATCTATCCTCTTACAGAGTGTAGTTCGATCTAAGACTAGAAATTTTAATATGAAAAACTTTATATATCGAGTTCTTTTACTTGCCATTTCCCTCTTGGCTGAAAGTCGTCAGGGAGATCGCTTTGAAAATCACCGCGACGAGTATAAAGGCGATACCGAGACCCACGTAGGGGACCTTCACCGCATCCACGCCGCCGGTGCTGGAGTAGATTTCCTTGGAACCGAAGAGCAGGATGCCGCCGATGAGCTGGGTGATCACGTATCCTAGCGAATTGAGGCCCTGCGAGAGATTTAGTCGGGACGGCCCGCTTTCCTCCGGCCCGAGGATGGTGACGTAGGGATTCGCAGCGATCGTGATGCCCGAACCTAGCACGGTGAGCGCACCGAGGAAGAGCGCGTATTGCTTGGTTTTCCGCCGCTGGATAGAAGAGCAGGCAGCCGATTCCGGCGATGACCAGACGAGCACGAGACCGTTCTTGTAGCCGATTTTGTTGATGGGATCGCCCTTGGCTGCGGAGATGAGGAATTAGGCCAGCGACACGAGGAAATACGCGCCGAAGAATGCGAACTGGACCAACTTCGCCTGAAATTGAGAGAGGTTGAAGTCCGCCTTGAATTTGGGAATCAACAGGTCGTTCATGCAGGAGATGAATCTCCACATGAAGAAGAGAGAGGTGACGGCGACAAGAGCAAAACGGTTGCCGGATCTGGTGGAGGATGAGTACATGTAGCTTGAGTGAAATGGCAGACTGCTATGCATAATTTATGGTAGCTCCAATGACTTCAGCTCGATCTTGCGGAACCATACCGGCTGTCCCTCAGCTTGAAGTGCGATGTGGCCGGAAGAGAGCATTCGGGGGATCCCGGCGGCGAGCATGTCTTTCACCGGTGCCAAGTTACATTCGGGATCGAGTTGGGGTTTTTGGTAACGCAAAACTTCCAAACCATTGATCCGATGGATAATCTCGTCATTTCCCCGGACTTCGATCTCCATTTTGATCCATTCATCCGCAGGGAATGTGGGTGCTGCGGATTCCACGATGTGTTGGGTGATGAGTTTCCCGTCCATTTCGACGTGAGTGCCGGGTGTGCAGAGATTTCCAGTCGACCGCTTGCCCTTCCCTTCATCAGCAAGGAACTGGAATTCGAGGCTGGCCGGGAAACCTTGCTTGTCCACCATGCTCTGTGGCGGTTGTGAATGCACCATCACTCCGCTGTTGAGATTCACATAACCCGGCGCGCCGGGGGCGGTTTTTCCATCGAACCGGTATTCCATCCGCAATACATAGCGGGAGTAGGCGAAATTGGTGAAAAGGTGGCCGAATTGAGAATCGAATTTTTCATAGCCGTCATACGACACTTTTAAGATTCCATCTTCGACACGGAAGGTGTTCGCATAATTCTCGTCTAAAGCATGGCCGGAGATCTTGGGTGTCCATCCATCGAGGTTCGTTCCGTTAAAAAGCGGAATCCACGGTTGTTCCGCAGCGAGCAGGGGAGAAGCCAGGACAAGTGAGAAAGCAAGACGGCGGAAGATGGATGAATGTTTCATGATAGTTTTGGAAGAGTGTTAGGGGAGGTTAAGTTTTCTAGGGACAGAGTCAGTGGTGGCTCGGCAGCGGTGATTGTTTCGCTGGAGATCCAAATACCGGGCGATCATCGCCAATTGATTGGCCGAAGTGCCGTTTGGTAAGATCAGTCCCGCATGTCGCGATAGGTCAT
>JACMMB010000048.1 GCA_014379305.1 Akkermansiaceae bacterium | reverse complement strand
GAAAGGGGTCTGTAGGACTGTACGGGGCATTCCTCCCGAGCGGAAAGGGGTCTGTAGGACTGTACGGGGCATTCCTCCCGAGCGGAAGGGGCTCTGTAGGACTGTACGGGTCATTCCTCCAGAGCGGAAGGGGGTCTGCGGAAGGGTAATGTGGGGGCGGGCAGGTTTAGCGGCCGTCGGCGAGGCGCTCGGCGAGCATGGGGGGGAGGCCGGCGGCGAGGATTTTTTCCCGGGTTTTGGGGATGTCGTATTCGACGCGGCGGAAGACGATGAGCTTGCTTGGGAGATCGTAGATGGCGTAGCAGGCGCGGGGGTCGCCATCGCGGGGCTGGCCGACGGAGCCGACGTTGATGAAGTATTTGGCATCCGGCTCGATGGTGACGGACTCGGCGGGGACTTCGCGGACTTTATCCGATTTCACATACACGCGGGGGATGTGGGTGTGACCGTGAAAGCAGAGTTGGGTGAATTGGTAGGAGAAGTTCGACATGGCATCGAAGCGGTTGGTGACGTAATTCCAATTCACCGGCTGGTCGAGGGTGCTGTGGACGACGGTGTAATCGGAAACCTGGCGCACCATGCGGAGGCGCTTGAGCCACAGGCGCTGGTCGTCATCGAGCTGCTCGCGGGTCCACTGGAGGGCGGAGGCGGCAACCTGGTTCATGGTGTCCAGGGGGTGGTTTTCGGAGGCGTCCTGATCGTGATTTCCTTTGACGGTGGGGCAGCCCATGTCGCGGATCAGGTTGAGGCAGGCGACGGGATCGGCATTGTAGCCGACGACATCGCCCAGACAGACAAAGTCGGTGACGTGCTGGCTTGCCGCGTCCGCAAGGACGGCCTGGAGGGCTTCGAGGTTGGCATGGATATCGCCAAAAATTGCAGTCCGCATGAGGTTTGAGAGGACTGATAGTTTGGCGGGAATGGGGGGGTGTCGAGTGGAAACAGCAAGCGGTGCTTAGGCGGGCTGGGTCTGGTGGGGCCGGGATGCAAGTCTGGCGGAGGTTTCGGGATCGAGAGCCTGGCAGAGGCGGTAGCCTTCGCCCTGGGGAGGGAAGGAAAGGAGGAATGCATCGCGCTCGTAAGGGGAGGGGAAGTCGAGGCCGATGAGGGCGCGGCCGATGCGCTCGCCGGATTGGCGATAGTTGAAGTAGCTGAGGTTGGCATTTCCGGTGATGCGTTTGGCGAGGAAATCGTGAAGGGCGCCGGCGCGTTCGTAGAAGTCGAGGCGGAGGAAGGCGGGGTTTTCCAAGAGATCGCCACGGAAGGGAATGGCGCGGAAGGCGATGTCCGTGGCACCGGTGATGTCCTGCCAGGCGAAGCCGGCGCGGTCGAGTTTGTCAGGCAGCGAGAGCAGGGTTTCCGGGTTACCGGCAGTCAGGGAAAAGGCGGGCCAGGCGAAGGAGCGGTCGGTTTTCCCATACTGGAAGTCGGTGATATTGAGGTGGCTGAAGCAGGTGTCCAGGAGGTGGAGCATGGCACCGGGCGATTCCGGAATGCGGACCCGCAGGGTGCGGCTGTGCTCGGTGGACGCACCCTCGGATTGGGCGATGAGGCCGAGCTGGAGGAAGTCGATGTTCGCGCCGCAGAGGATGACGAGGACGCGCTTGCCGGGGTATTGGTGTTGTTCGGCGAGGGCGGCGGCGAGGCCCATGGCCCCGGATGGCTCGGAAATGCAGCGGTGGGTTTCCCAGAGGGTGCGGATGGCGGCGGTGACCTGGGCGTTGGTGACGGTGGTGAGGCGGTCAAGGGTGGTTTTGCAGATTTCGAAAGGCAGCTGGCCGGCCTGGCGGACGGCGGTGCCATCGCAGAAGAGATCGACGACGGAGAGCGGGACTGGTTTTCCGGCGGAGATGGCGGCTTGCATCGAGGCTTGATCGACGCCTTCGACGCCGATGATTTCAATGTCCGGCCAATAGGTTTTCAGCCAAGTGGAAACGCCCGCCGCCATGCCGCCGCCGCCGATCTGGAGGTAGGCGAGATCGAACGGGCCGTGGCCGGAGAGGACGACTTCATCGGCAAGGGTGCCTTGGCCGGCCATGACTTTCAGATCGTCATAGGCATGGATATAGAGGGCCTGGGTGGATTTTTCATCGGCGCGGGCGGCATGGACGGCTTCGTCATAGCTATCGCCGGAGAGGTGGACGGAAACGTATTCGGCGCCATGGTGGAGGACGGCGGCTTGCTTGACCCTGGGCGTGGAGCGGGGCATGTAGATGCGGGCGCGGATGCCGAGTTTCCTGGCAGCGAGGGCAACGCCCTGGGCATGGTTGCCAGCGGATGCGGTGACGACGCCGCGAGCGGCCTCGAGATCGGTGAGGGTGGCCATGCGGTTGGCCGCGCCGCGCCATTTGTAGGCTTTGATGGGAGAAAGGTCCTCGCGTTTGATCCAGATTTCGGGGCCGGGGGAGTCGTGCGGGAGGGCAAGTTTTTCCAGAGGAGTGGCTTGGGCGAAGTGATAGACACGCTCGCGGGCGAAGAGGATTTCCTGACGAAGCTGCCGGTCAAGAGGGAGGGATTCGGGCATGGCGCCAGCATCCGATATTGAAGTTAAAAGGTCCAACCTGGAAGTGATGGCAGTGGGAAATGGGGACTGCGCGGACTCTCGCGAGGGATATCAATTTGGAGCGATAGGAACGAGAACCCATTTAGGCGGGGTGTCTGAAGAGATGATTTCCACGGGTAGGCGTTGGGTTAGCTGGGCCGGAACAGGGTTAGCGGCAGGAGACTCGCCATGGCGGTGCCATGCCCACGCCGAAACGAGCGGGGTAAGGAGTATCACCAATACAAGGCAGGGAAAGTTTTGTGGGCGGGACGATTTGATGAGGGGATAATGATAAATTATATAAAGTAATCAAGTTTTCAGTAATATTTTTTAAATTTCTTGTTGGTTGCATCGTGCGTGGGAGCTTAGGTTGGTTGAGGTGTTTATGAACAAGGAGAATTCAGGGGATAGCCAATCGCGGCAGTTGCTGGTGGGTGCCGGCATTCTGGTTGTCATCCAGGTGGTGGTCGTGAGTCTGATTATGGGTTGGAGGGCGATTCCGGGCATTTTTGGTGAGAGCATGGGGATTGCGGTGGGGGCGATTTCGACGCCGTTTTTCATGGAGGCTTCCTTCATCTGCCTGGGTTTTATCATCGTGGTAGGACTGAATATCTGGCGACGCCGCAAGGAGGGCGATGAGTTGGTTTATCTGGAGGAGGGGGTGGATTTACCGGAACGGGCGAGTTGGGCGATATATAAAGACGCGCCATTGGTTGGTGAGCAGCCTGACCGGGTGATGCGTGCCGAAGGGGCGCTGGGAATCGGTGATGATCAGGAGGTGCTGGCGTTGCTGGGGGAGATGAGCGAGGCGGAATTGCGGTCGCCGGAGGTTTTGCAGATCAGGATCGCAATGGCGGATAAGGCGGGAAAGTCGGAGCTTGCGGGGCAGTTGCGTGGTGAGCTGGATGAGCTGGGTGAGGCAAGCAATCGCAGCTAACCGATCAGGACCGTGCTAGCAGAGCCGCAAAAGGAATTGAGATTCACGCGATCCGGGCAGGCGGTGATATTCTGTGTGGTGGGGGCGATGTTTGTGGGGCTTGGGGTGACGCTGCTGGCGACCGGAGTTCACCGGGAAACGAATCCGGAGCTACCTGATCCGGTTTGGGCGGTGCCGTGTTTTTTGCTGACGGCGGCCGCGTTTTGGATGGCCTGGCATCTGACGAAACATGCCTATTTGATTTTGACGCCGATCGGGCTGGAGATTTTTCCGTTTTTCCGGCCGGCGAGGAGGATGCAATTGGTTATGTGGCAGGAGATCGTGGAGGCGGATGTGGATGAGAAGGAGAGCTGGCTGACGCTGCATTTCAACGCAGGCAAATCGGCGGGCATGCATGTGTCGCTCAAGCCGATCCGCAAAAATCTGCGGAGCTTGCTTGCCAAGGCGGTGCTTGGGCGGGTATCCGGGGGGAACGCATGAGACCGCATTCGAGGCAGATTTTATCGGTGGAGGAGGTTTTTGGAAAAAACGGCTGGCATACCGAGCTGGTGGAGGGGCGCGAGGTGTTGCGCGCCTGCTTCGAGGCGCATCACACGCGGGTGGATCTGGTGGTGCAGGCGTTTCCCGAACTGAATGCGTTAAGTGTGGTTTCGGAATCGCCGATGTTCATCGCGGAGCCGCAGATGCCGGCCTTGTTGGAATTGCTGATGCGGGCGAACAAGCAACTGACTCTGGGAGGTTTCGAATACGACATGGATCGCGAGATGCTGGTGTTCCGGGTGACGAATCTGTTCGAGCGGGAGAAATACGATGGAGATATCGTTTCCTCGATGGTGCATTGTGCGATTGCGGAGCTGGACCGGATTGTGCCTTATGCGGGTATTGTGAGGGGAACGCCTGCGGATGTGATCGGGGATTTGGATCTGGAGCGGTTATTGCAGCGGGAGGATCTGATTCCGCCAGTGCCGGGAGAGGAAGAAGAGGAGTATTGAGCTTACTTCGGAGTGCCTGCGAGGAGAGGGCCGACTCTGGAATGGCGGGTGAGAAATTCATCAGCGAGTTTTCCGTAGGCACTTGAGCCGATGCCGGCGGGGTCGTGCTCGAAGATGGTTTTTCCGTGGCTGGGAGCCTCGCCCAAACGGATCGTGCGTGGAATCACGTTGTGATAAATTTCATCGGGGAAATAATTGGAAACCTCCTCGACAACCTGGCGGGAAAGCAGGGTGCGGCCATCATACATGGTCATCACGATGCCTTCCAGGGTGAGGCCCGGATTCGCCCCGGAGGAGCGGATTTCATCCAGGACACCGACGATTTTCGCCAAGCCCTCAAGGCCGAACCACTCGCATTGGAGGGGGATCAGGATTTCATCCGCGGCGGCAAGCGCGGCGGTCATCAGGACGCCGAGTGATGGTGGAGTATCGAGAATGCAGTATTCGAAGAGGTCGTTTGGTTTGAGTCCTTGGAGTATGCCACGCAGGCGGGTGAGGTGGTCATCGGAGCGGGCGAGTTCGATTTCAATGCCGGCGAGATCCATCTCCGAGGGGACGAAGGAGAGGTTTTCACGGCCGGAAGGTAGGATTTTTTCGTGGACAGCGGCCTCGCCCAATAGAACCGGGTAAATGCTTGAGAGTGGCGGGGCATCGATTCCGAGTCCGCTGGTGCAGTTCGCCTGGGAATCAAGATCGATGAGGAGGACGCGCTGGCCGCGAAGTGCGAGGGCGTGGGAGAGATTGATGGCGGTGGTGGTTTTTCCGACTCCTCCTTTCTGATTGGCGATGGCGATGACGTTCACGTGTGGTGAGGATGGGTTGGGATTTCAATTTTTAAACTTTAAACTTCAGGCGCGCCGTTTGCGGTGTTGGCTGCGATCCGCTATTGGGTTGCAAATGGATGGTACGGGGGATGAAGATCGGGAAGGATGATTTCGGTTTCTGAGAATGGCGGAGGCGGCGATTTGGCGGAGCGGGTGCGGGAGGTTTTTACGGGGCGGGGGGTGATGGCGAAGTCGAAGGATTTCGAGTATAGGCGGGAGCAGGAGGAGTTGGCGGTGGCGGTGGCGGAGTGTTTTCTGACCGGCAGACCCTTGGTGGCGGAGGCAGGGACCGGGGTGGGGAAGTCGCTGGCTTATCTGGTGCCGGCGGCGAAGTTCGCGGTGGAGACGGGGCGCAAGGGCGTGATATCGACGCATACGATCAATCTGCAAGAGCAGCTTGTGAGAAAGGACATCCCGATTGTCAGGAGGATATTGGGGGAGGATTTGCCAGCGGTCCTGCTCAAGGGAAGGCAGAATTATTTATGTCCCGCGAGGTTGAGGCGGGCATGGGAACAGGCGGCGGATTTATTCACCACGACCGAGGGTGAGGAGCTGGGAAGGATCCGCACCTGGGCCGATGGGACGCGTGATGGCACACTTAGCGGGATTCCGTTCCAGCCGTCGATGAAGGTTTGGCTGCAGATTTGCAGTGAGGCCCATTCATGCACGGCGCGGTATTGCGGGCCGAAGGGGAACTGTTTTTTTCAGGAGGCGAGAAAGGCCGCTGCGGATGCGAAGCTGGTGGTGGTGAATCATACCTTGTTTTTCGCGCTGCTGAACACGATGGAATTGGAAGAGAATGAGGGTGAGGAGAGAATGCCCGGGTTTTTGTTTCCCAATGATTTCGCGGTGCTGGATGAGGCGCACACGGTGGAGCAGGTGGCGGCGGTGCAGCTGGGGTTGCGGGTTTCGCAGGCGGGGCTGCGATTTGATCTGCAGCGGCTGTATCATCCGAGAACGCGGAAGGGCTTGTTGAAGACGTATCGGAAAGCGTCGGTGATGCTTGCCGTGGAGCGCGGATTGCTGGCTACCGAGAGATTTTTCGGAGAGGTGGGGAATGCGGCTACCTTCGGGGATTTTTCAAAAGAGTTCCGGGTGCGGAAACCTGAATGGGTGGGGAATTGCCTGGCCGGGCCGCTGCGGGATTTAGCGGAAGAGCTGGATGAGCTTGCCGAGAGCGTGGATAATGAAGGGTCGAAAAATGAGTTGGTGGACGCTTCGCGGAAGTTGCGCGAGGTCAAAGGGGCGCTGGGTGAGTTTTTGGATCAGGAGGATGAGGGTTGCGTGTATTGGGTGGAGAAGACCGGGCGGGAGGAAACGCAGTTCAGTTGCCACGGGGCGCCGGTGAATGTGGCCGACAGGCTGCGGCCGCTGCTTTTTTCCGGAAAGAAAGCGATGGTGATGACCAGTGCCACGCTCGGAGTGGGTGATCCGGAGCTGGGATATTTCCGCAAGCGGGTTGGGGGGGAGGGAGCGAGGGCGCTGAGCATCGGGAGCCCGTTTGATTATCGGAAGCAGATGAAGGTGCTGATTTACAAGTCGGTGCCTGAGCCTAACGCGCCGCGTTATGACGAGCTAATGGGCAAAGGGATTATGGAAGCGGTATCCGAGAGCGACGGGCGCGCGTTCGTGCTGTTTACGAGTTACCGAACGATGAGGGATGCAGCCAGCCGGTGTGAAAAGTTTTTCAGGAGCAAGGGCTGGCGTCTGCTGATGCAAGGGGAGGGGATGCCGAGGCATCGGATGTTGGAGGAGTTCCGGGAGGATGTGAGCAGTGTGTTGTTCGGGACGGACAGCTTTTGGACCGGGGTGGACGTGCCGGGGGAGGCTTTGTCGAATGTGGTGGTGACGCGACTGCCTTTCGCAGTGCCGGATCATCCTTTGACAGCTTCGCGTCTGGAGGCGATTGAGGCGGCGGGGGGAAATGCCTTCATGGATTACTCGTTGCCGGAGGCGATTCTTAAGTTAAGGCAGGGGGTTGGGAGGTTGATCCGGACGAAGCGGGATTGCGGGGTGGTGTGTATTTTGGATAAACGGATTTTGACGAAGCGATACGGGGCGGCGTTTATGAAAGCACTGCCGGATGCTCCGGTTGAAATAATTGGATAGTTTCATAAAAAAAGCCGCCGCCCTTTTGGAGGGCGGCGGCCTGAGGTTTAAGGGAAATCCCGTGGCTTAGAACGCGTAGTTCAGGCCAATGGAACCGCCGTGGCTGTCAACACCATCGCCACCCACGGAGATTTCACCATGGTAGCCGATGTTCATGCCGAGGTTTGAGTTAAATGAGTAGCCGGTACCCAGTGAGATTAGGATCGCGGATTCGATGCCGCCACCGCTGGTTCTGAAACCAGCTCCACCCGGAATGAATGCGGTGGTTTCGATAGCTCCGTCTTCAAACTCATGGGCGTAGGCAACCGAAGCGTATGGCGTCAATTGACCATAGCTGGCTTCGGCACGATATCCGATAAGGCCGCGAACGGAATCCACATCGAAGTCCTCGACTCCGATTGGGAATGCTCCGGTCTGGGTATAGCCATCGACATCGATGTTTTGATATTCAACTCCGGCGAAGGGGCCGTGTTTCATCGTGCCTGATTCCATCGTATAACCGACAGTGAGCATGGCTTGAAGGCTGTTGGCATCCGTCGAGCTGTTGCTTGACCCGAAAAGGATACCGCCGAAGTCACGATCCGAGTCCAATTCATGATCTCCGTAACCAACGAGGAAGTCGGCGTAGAAACCGGTTGCCTGGCCGTAGGTGCCGTAGATTGCGGCACGAAGGCTGTCCACATCGGAGCTGCCACCGTTGTAGTCATAATCACCTTGTGAACCATCGATAAGGATACCGACGAGCCAATCCGGAGCGACGCGGTAGTCGAAGCCGGCGGTGAAGGAAGCATCCTCGCCTTCGAAGTCGGCATCGCCAAATTCAGAATCCTTCCAATCGTAGGAGAAAGTTCCCCAGACGTTGGCATTGCCGCCACCTGAGCTGGTGGTTTGGGCTGGAATCGTTCCGCCTTTGGCATCGGTTGAGGCAGGGGTCTCTGTGATCGTAACGCCGCTGGAGCGAGTCATCGCGAGATGATCCTGTGCGAGGCGGTGGATACGATAGTTGCTGCTAACCAAGGCCGAGGCCTGATTGAGCAAGTTATCGGGAACGAGGGATGCGAGGGTGTCCTGCACGAACAGCAAGCTGGAATTATCAAGCGCGGCGATGAAGTCCTGGGTAAGGGCGTTCGGCGAGTTGATGGAAGCATCAAGGGCAGCACCCAATTCAGCGGTGTTTTCCGAGAAAGCAAGGCTTTCGAAGTCGTGATCGACGGTTAGCACAATGTTTGTGCCGCCATCTGCAAGAGCCACGTCCGTGAAGAAATTGGAAAGCACGGTGTTGGCATTGTTGTATGGGGCTGCTGCGGCGAAATTAACTTCCGAGCCAAAGAAATTGGAATCGCTACCATTTACATTTGGATTGAACTGAACGGTTACGTTGCCAAAGGTGCCGAAGCCGGTGATGGCCTCATCGCTGTCCACTACGGTATAAGTGCCATTCCTGATGACCTGATTGTTATTGGTCGAGGAGATGCGCAGGCTGGTACCAGCGACATCATAGGTATTGCCCGCGCCATTCTGAACGATACGGTCGCTGTTAATGCCATTACTGATGATTGAGTTCGGCCTTACATCGAAACGGATGAATGAGCCTGCCGAATGATCAACATCGCCTGTGATGATGACCTCACCCACACCATTGGCTGGATTGACATCCAGGTTGATCGGGATTGCGCCTGCGCTGAACCCACCGGCGGTAACGAAGATATTTGCATCCCATGTTCCGGTCCCGCCAAGAGCGGCACCGCCCGAATTGATCGTGGATTGGACAGCTGTGAGACCATCGATATCGCCATTGATATAAAGCCCGCCGCCGGTGATATCGATTGTATCCGCAAGCACGTTAAAACCTCCGTATCCGGGAACTCCGATAAAGGCAGTGCCGGTTCCGGTCTTGTTGATGTCCGTGACCTCCACATCGCCGAGGATGGAGTTGCTTGAAACTCCACTGGCTGAGGCAGTGGAACTCAAACCACCGTCGAAGTTGATCGTATCCGTGCCGCCATTGCCTAAGACGTTGCCGACAATGCGGGAACCTAAATTGAGATTCAAAGTGTCGTCTCCGGTATCTCCATTAAATGCATTATTTACGCCTGTGATAAATCCGGTGTTGGTGAGTGCGAAGGTGGTGCCCGAAAAGGATTCGATCCCGTCGTCACCACCAATTACTGAACCCGTATTAACAATGGTCCCATTATCACCAATTTCGATGCCGTCGCTGGTCGTTGCGGTAATGCTGCCGTTGTT
>JACMMB010000047.1 GCA_014379305.1 Akkermansiaceae bacterium | reverse complement strand
GTCGTCTTTGACGATGCCGGGAACATCCGATTTTTCGAGCCAATCCATGAAGGCGGATACAAACTTTTCATTCTCCTCGGATTTGATCGATTGGAAGTATGTCCAGCAGCCGAGCTGTCCAACAAGCTGGCTCGCTGGCAAGCCGCGAAACTCATCTTCCGATACCGAGAAACTGACTACGGGACATGTTTCGGCATCCAGTCCGGAAGCGGCATACTCCTTGAAGAAGGGCACATTGGTGTCTCCGTTGAGAGTGCTGACGACGCAGGCATCCCCGCTGGCGGCGAATTGTTTGATTTCGGAAATGATCTGCTGGTAATCCGTATGGCCGAAAGGGGTGTATTTCCCTGCTGATATAATCTTTCCGTCGCTATCCTTAGTGAAACCACCTCCAATATTTTCTATCGGCACGCCTTTGCTCAGAAGATACTCAAGCAACACGAGATTGGTGGTTTGTGGATATACGTAATCAGTTCCGACAAGGTAAAACTTCTTCTTGCCTTCTTCGAGGAGGTAATCGACCGCCGGTGTCGCCTGTTGGTTCACGGCTTCAGCAGTGTAGAAAATGTTCGGTGACATTTCCTCCCCTTCGTATTGCACAGGGTAGAACAGCAGTCCTTTTTTCTCCTCGTAAACCGGAAGCACCGACTTGCGGCTCACGGAAGTCCAGCATCCGAATGTAACAGCTACTTTGTCCTGATCCAGAAGCTGCTTGGCCTTTTCAGCGAAAAGCGGCCAGTTCGAAGCGCCATCGACCACGACAGGTTCGATTTTTTTGCCCATGACGCCACCGGCGGCATTGATTTCGTCAAAGGTGAACAGGAGGACATCGCGTAAAGAGGTTTCACTGATCGCCATGGTGCCACTGAGGGAATGCAGAACTCCGACTTTGACAGTTTCCTGTGCTTGCGAGAGCGGGAGAATTGAATATATGGCAGCGAGTGCTACTGGAAGTATGTTTTTCATGAAATATAATAAATAAAAGTTTAGAGGCAAACGGGAGGGAACCAATCAGTGTGAACTTCTCAGAACCCTCCCGCAGCAACCGTTACAACAAGAAATTTGTTTAATTTAGAAAGCGACGGTCAGACCTAAGTTGGCAGTCAGGAAATCGCTTTGGGGATTGTTCGGAATCACCTCGTCATCCGTGATAAAATAGGTGAGGCCACCGTGCAAATTCCATTTGCCATAGATTTCCGAAATTGCGGAAAGGGGCAATGTTGCGGTGACTCCGACAGAACCATAGCCGATGCCATTGTCAGCGCCGACGGCATGAAACTCGTCGTCGATGAAGTAAGCAAGGTTGAGCGGGAACGAAATGGTGATAGGTCCGGCTTCGATACTGTGTGAAATGGCGGCAACCAAGACAGTACCCTCGTCACCTGGATCAAAGACACCGCCAGCTGTGAAGCTGCCGGCAGCTCCACCCGCTTCAATGCGGTTGTGAATGGTCAGCGATGGAGAAAGGAAACCAGCATAGGAAAGACTGACATCAAGAATTTCTTCCGTGGCGCTACCATACATCCATGCCTGATAAGTGGTCTTCACGGTGAAATCGCCGAATGTATAGGCAAGGCCGGCGTAAACATCGACTTCCTGAATACGGCCACCGATCGGGGAGTCTTGTTTACTATTAACGTCCCACCATGTTCCAAGTGAGGCAGTAAAACCGCCTGGAAGTTGCAGGGCGATTTCAAGAGAAGGATTAAAGGTCGGATCCGACATTGAGGAACCGTCGCCCCATACATCATTTCCGTAGGAAATGAAGTGGGTATTGAAATCAAGGTTGAGCACCCCCGAAATCACATCCTCGGTAGGCGGAGTGATCGGAGCAGCCGGTGCCGTTTCTTCTGGTCCGGCAAAAGCGGTATTAGCTACCATGACGGCAGCAACTAGAGACGCGGGAGCAATTATACTGTATTTTTTCTTTTTCATAGGTCAGCTGTGTTTTGTGAGTCTTGATGTTCGTTTAGACTGCGAAGCCCAATTAGCCCAAATCATGCCATCGGGTTTTGTATGAAATTTCGTGCATGAATAAAATGTTTGGCCATTGCGCAGGCTAATGAGCTGGATTCATCGTCAATTTCAGACGCAAAAATTAATGTTAGAATCATTAAGTTTAATGCTGGCTGGACAATTTTGGCCTTGGCAAATTACAGACTGCTTCCGACTTAAACAGTCAGAAACTCTTTGACGACCTCGTCAGTCAGGGCTGACATCATGCCGGACGCACACACGGAACCCCGTTCCAGGATGGCAAAGTCATCGCCAAGCTCTCTGCAAAAATCGAGATATTGTTCCACTAGCAGGATCGCCATCTTTCCCTCTTCTCTCAGCATCTTTATCGCATCACCGATCTGATCGATGATATTCGGCTGTATACCTTCTGTTGGCTCATCGAGTATCAGAAGCTTGGGTTTTGTCAGAAGCGCTCTACTGATGGCGAGCTGCTGCTGCTGTCCACCTGAAAGCATTCCCCCCTTCCGATGCAGGAATTCACGTATAATCGGAAACAACGTGAATACCCTCTCGGTTTCCTGCTTGTCTTTCTTCTCACCCCGCGCCCTGAGCCCGATGAACAAATTTTCTTCTACTGTTAGATGCGGAAAAATATCGCGTCCCTGGGGAACATATCCAAGGCCCGCCCTCGCCCGTTGGGCGGTCGGCATTTTCTGGATTGCGGTCTTATCAAGCTGAATGATGCCGGAATCAAGCGGTAGAAGCCCCATCAAAGCCTTCAAAGTGGTGCTTTTTCCAACCCCGTTCCTGCCCATTAGACAAAAGACGGACTTGGGCTTGATAGAAAATGTTACGCCACGAAGGATAGTGCTGCCTCCAATCGAAACATGGAGGTCATTCAGAATGAGTTTTTCCGATGGCAGCGCTTCGACAATCATGACTGGATTCTTGGAAGGATTATGCCGCTTTCGATTTACGTCCGAGATAGACTTCTATCACCCGCTCATCCGATTGCACCTTATCAACATGTCCTTCGCAAAGGACATTCCCTTGATGGAGCACAGTGACCGTGCGGCCTTGGGAAATCTGCCGGACAAATTCCATATCATGTTCAATCACAACGATGGTGTGCTTCCCGGCCAGAGAAAGCAAAAGCTCACCGGTGCGATAAGTTTCCTCATCTGTCATTCCCGCAGCTGGCTCGTCAACCAACAGCAGCCGTGCTTCCTGTGCCAGTAACATACCTATCTCAAGCCATTGCTTTTGGCCGTGGGCGAGTTCCCCGGCTTTGCGATGGGCTTCGCTATAGAGTTTGATTGTCTTCAGGATCTCAGCGATCCTATCTCTTTGAACGGCTGTGACCTTTCCAAACAAACTGTGCCAAATGCTACGAGGTCCCGCCATCGATAGAATCAGATTTTCCACGACGCTGTGATCTCCATAAACAGTCGGTGTTTGAAACTTCCTGCCGATTCCCAACCGGTAGATTTCATATTCGTTCAATTTAAGCAAATCGTGCTCCGAATCCCATTCGAGGGTGCCTGAATCCGGCTGGGTGCGGCCCGTGATCAGATCAAGGAATGTCGTTTTTCCCGCACCATTCGGCCCGATGACCGTCCTCAACTCTCCCTCATCCAGATAAAAGGAAAGATCGTTGATCGCTTTGAAGCCATCGAAGGATTTGTTCAAACCCTCGGCAGCGAGTAGAAAAGGCTTTTGTTTCATGATTCGGCTGGCTCGGTTTCGGTTTGCACCACTTTGGATAGACGCCCGGGATGCCTCTTGAACCTTTTTAGAAATCCCTGGATCTGCGCTGGTATTCCAACGATTCCTTTGGGCATAAACATCACGACCAAAACAAAAGAACCTCCCAGAATCAGTATCCAAAAATCCGGATATTCCCGCGTCGCCCAACTTTTCAGCGCGTTGACACTGATCGCCCCAATTACGGGTCCGACTAAAGTGCCACGACCGCCGAGCGCAACCCACACGACAGCTTCAAGAGATTTTTCAGCCGTCATTTCACTTGGATTGATGATGCCCACTTGTGGCACAAACAGGGCACCGGCAACAGCGGCGATCATGGCACAGACGACAAAAATAAAGAGTTTGAAATTCGCCGTCGCGTAACCGGAAAACAAAACCCGGTTTTCCGAATCCCTGATAGCCCTCTGAATCAATCCAAACCTTGAATTAGTCAGCCATTTGCATCCGAAGATTACGGCAACCAGGAGGATTGCCGTTGTGATATATAGGATTCTTTGGGTCGATCCGGTTCTCAGATCAGCTCCAAGAATTGAGCGGAAATCGGTGAATCCATTGTTGCCTCCCATCATCAGCTCGTTGCGGAAAAACAATAATGAGGCTCCATAAGTGAGAGCTTGGGTCAGGATTGAAAAATAAACCCCCTTGATCCTGGAGCGAAAGGCGAGATAGCCGAATATGAATGCCAATAAACCGGGCACGAGAAAGACCATCAGCAATGCGAATGGGAAAGAGTAAAACGGTTCCCAGAATGAAGGGAGTTTGCTGTGGCCGAGGAATACCATGAAATCCGGCAGGTTGCTGTTATATGCCCCAAGCTTTCCGATCATAAGCATCATATGCATTCCCATCATATAACCACCAAGCGTGAAAAAAAGAGCCTGTCCCAAACATAGCAAGCCAGTGTATCCCCACAACAAGTCAATGGAAACAGCCATGATTCCATAACATAAATATTTACCCCAGAGATTCAGTGTATAATCCTGAATATGCCCTGTCATGTTGAGCACGGGCATTACAACAATGAGAAACACTGCCATGACCATCAGCAGGGGCATCTGAACCTTGGATGTAATAGGTGCTTTGGTCATCAGTCTAGGCTACGGGATCGTGTGACAAACAAGCCTTGGGGACGCCACTGGAGGAAAAGGATAATACCGCCCAATACCAATATTTTCCCGATCACCGGGTTCCCTAAATATTGCTGCAAAGTCTGATCCGCCATTCCGATCCCCAAGGCACTGATCACAGTGCCAAGGATATTTCCCACCCCACCCACGACTACGGTCATGAACGCATCCACGATGTAGTTCTGTCCCAACGAGGGACCCACATTTCCTATCTGGGAAAGAAAAGCTCCAGCCAATCCTGCGAGACCGCAACCAAATGCGAACGTCATCATGTTCACGCGTTCCGTGCGCACGCCCATACAGGCCGCCATGTTGCGGTTTTGCATCACACTCCGGATCAGCAAACCCAGCGATGTTTTGTTCAAAACCAGCCAGGTTGCGATGATGATTAGAACCGCGAAACCGATCACAAAAAGCCGGTTCCAGCCGAAGACCACATCATTCACCGTCCAGTTCCCGGAAAGCCAGGTAGGACTCGAAACCTGCACATTATTCGGGCCGAAGATCAGCCTGAACAGTTGCTGCATCACCAGGGAAACTCCCCATGTCGCCAACAGGGATTCAAGCGGACGACGATACAGAAATTGGATCACTGATCGTTCGAGCAACAGTCCGACCAAAGCGGCAATCACAAAACTGAGTGGTAGCGCAGCGATGAAATACATATCCATCCCGCCTTCTGAAAGTTTCATTCCCGGGATCGATATTGACTTTCCAAAGGGTGAAAGGTCTATCCCCTTAGCAAATATGTTTTGGACTAAATAAGTTGTATATGCACCAACCGCGATGAATTCTCCGTGGGCCATATTGATAATGCCCATCAATCCGAAAGTAATCGCAAGACCTATGGCAACTACCAGAAGCACCGAGCCGGAGGAAATTCCCCGGAACATGGTTCCTGTGGCATTGATCGTAGAGATATGCGCTTCGATGCGCTTGACCGCCAGCAAGGCAGCCTCCTCCATTTTCCTGTTCCCGGATTTTTTTTCCTCGGCTGCGATCGTCTTCAGCAGATCGAACGCCGCTAGGGAACCCCGACGGCCAAGTAGCCCGGCAGCCTCTACTCTTTTTGCGGTATCAACTGATCGCAGGTTGATAATCGCGATCGATTCGTCCAAGGCATCAAGCGCTTTTTGATTTTGCTCCGTTTTTTTAAGCATTAGCAGGGCAGGCAATTTTTCCGGATCCTGACCGATCGCAGAGTCTTCGATAGCCCTGATCCGGAGAGCAAGGTCCGGGTTTGCCAAAGCGGCGAGATCAGTCACTTGCTTCATTGCCTTCCTGAGTTTTGAGCTGGTCTCAGCCATTTCCACATCCAGAGGAGCAACTTCGACAGACATGCCATCGCCAGCTTTTACTACGGAATCGTCATCCAGTCGCCGCATGGTTACTTTGCGCGTCCCCGTTTTTTTTTCTCCCAGCAAAACAGGAATAGTTGCACCGGTTTCATCTTGATAAATAAATACCAGCCCTTCCTTCCATTTTCCCAGCCATTCGACAATTTCGGGACTTGGTGTCAGCTTCAATGCCAACACTGCGGCGATCTGATTATCACTATCTGGCATGGTGATAGCCGCTGCGACTTTCTCGCGAACCGACATTTCGCCCTGTGCACTCACCTCTTGGATGGCCAGTACGATACCGAGCAATCCGGCTATCCACATCAGTCTGGTCATGAAACCTTGGCGATCCATACAGCAACGAAGCTTAAAGCATTGCTTATGCCACTAACCGAGCTGTAACCCCAACCAGTTGCTCTTCGCTTAATGCGCTGATCTAAAACCTATTCAGGCTAAATAAGCCGGATCATCTTAACGGCGAAAAATCCGTAGGCTCAAGGAACATTGATTTAATCCCCTCTTCAGCCGTGAGAGACTTACCCGTCTGCTTTTCCGAAGCCTCTTTTGCGGCGACCCAAACTGGATCGGAGCGAAAATCAATCCAAGACTTCACGGCAGCTGCTGCATCTTCATGAGCTAGGAAATACAGCAATGTGCTGTCCGCATTTTTTTGATCCGGCGTTAAGTTGAAATAACCCAAGTTAGTCATGCGGTGCTTTTCGAACAAGGCCTGGGTGTGATCCCGAAAACGGGAATGCAACGCCGGAAGATTTCCCGGAGTGGCGGTATATGTGCGCATTTCGTAGCAGCGTCCCTTGCCGGATACGTCCG
>JACMMB010000046.1 GCA_014379305.1 Akkermansiaceae bacterium | reverse complement strand
TCTTCCTGACTTAATCCAGTTAAGCATCCAATGAAAAACAAGAAAGAGGCGAGCAGCTTCGGCATGACCGAATGATGGGCCATGACCTATAAATTCCAATGGAAAATGTCGCTCGCCTGGAGGGAGAATTCTTGGCTACTTTAAATTATGAAGTTGGGCGTGATCGGTTGCGGAAAAATGGGAACCGCTTTGGTGCAGGGGGCGATTCGCGGGGGTGTTGTGAAAAGTGGAGAGGTGTTGGGTGTTGATTCCGCCGCCGCCGCGAGGGAAAGTTTCGCCAAGCTGACTGGAGCGGAAACGACTGCAAGTATCGTTGATGCGTTGGAGGGATCGGAGGTTCTGTTGCTTTGCACCAAGCCGCAGGATGTTTTCTCCGCTCTGGGTAGTTGCAAGCTGGATAGCGGGGCGGGAAAATTGATGATCTCGATCGCCGCAGGCGTAACTCTAGCTAATTTGGAGAAACATACCCCGGCGAACATGAGGGTGGTCCGCACGATGCCCAATACCCCGGCATTGGTAGGGAAGGGGGCTGCAGCTTACTGCATGGGAAGCAGATGTGTTGCGGGGGACGAGGATGTGGTCAAGGCGCTGCTCGGTGCTGTGGGAATGGCGGTTTCCGTACCGGAAAAATTGATGGATGCGGTGACCGGACTTTCCGGCAGTGGACCCGCTTATGTGTATTTAATCATCGAGGCACTGGCCGATGGCGGAGTGCGCGCCG
The DNA here is from genome assembly GCA_014379305.1 of Akkermansiaceae bacterium. GTDB lineage: Bacteria > Verrucomicrobiota > Verrucomicrobiia > Verrucomicrobiales > Akkermansiaceae > Luteolibacter. The sequence goes on along the minus strand of JACMMB010000046.1, from coordinate 5,074 downwards.
GTTTGCCCAGGGCGGATGCGATGCGGCTTGCGGCGCAAACCGTCAGCGGCGCGGCGGAAATGGTCATCCAAACGGGGGAACATCCCGCTGTTTTGAAAGACATGGTGACATCTCCCGGCGGCACGACGATTGCCGGACTTTCGGTTTTAGAGGAAAAAAATGTCCGGTCCGCGTTGATTGAGGCCGTGATGATGGCAAGCAGGAGATCGGCGGAGTTGGGCAAGGGCTAGTTTAACGTCCCCCTTACTTTCCCCTTTTCGACGGACTCAAAGTTTCTATGTTCGGGCCATGACGAAGAGTTTCCCTTTGGCTGCCGCACTCGCTGCGGGGGCGGTAATGACAGTTTCATGCGGTAATGACAAAGACCTTCCGCCGCTCGCGGGAAATACCCAGGCGGCGTCCGAAGAGGGCGAGGTTATCTATCTGAAAGCCAAAGCCGCCGATGATGCGGGCAATGGTTCCTCGGCGATCAAGCTTTATGAAAAAACCGCCGAAAATTACCCGTTCGCGCCATCCGCGGCGCAGGCCCGTTTTCGCCAAGCAGAGCTGTTGGAACAGAAAGGTGAAATCGTTAAATCATTCGATGCCTATCAGGAATTTCTCATGCGCTACCAAGGAAGCGGAATGTATTCCAGAGCCCTTGACCGGCAGGCAAATATGGCCCAGTCAGCAGCGGAGGGAGAGGTGAAATCGTCCTTCATAGGTTTAAAGTCAAAGCTTTCGACCGATAAGGTCGCTGAGATGCTGGGAAAGGTCAGGGATAATGCCCCGCGCTCGGTGACCTCCGCGAAAGCGCAGTTTACCATGGGCGAACTTTACCAAGGCAAGAAAAAGCCCAAGGAAGCGATCGAGGCGTATCGAAAGCTAGTGCGAGACCAACCGGAAAGCAGTTACGCGCCTGAGGCGCTTTTCCGGGTAGGTGTGGTGCTTATGGAGGAGGCGGACAGGGGCAACCGCAACCAAGCCACACTCGATCTCGCGGGAGAGGCTTTCAGCGACTACCTGATTCAATATCCCGGTCATGCGAAAAACGCCGAGGCACGGAGTCTGGCGAAAAACCTCAACAGCCGGGAGCTGGAGCGCTCTCTGGAGATCGCGGATTTCTACTTCACTTCCGGACAAACGGAATCCGCAAAAGTTTACTATAGGGATGTGGCCAAGCGCGCGAAATCAGGTCCCGTTTACGATAAGGCGCGTTCACGGCTGAAGGAACTCGGAGAATAGGTTGAATCCCGTCACTCTTATGAAATTTTTCCTCACGGGCCTGATGGCGCTGATTTTAGCTTCGTGCGCGGGATATCAGCTTGGTGGAGCGAAGCCGCCGTCTTTAGCGGCAGTGAAATCCATCTCGGTGCCGATGTTCAAAAACGGAACACTACATCCGAGGGCGGAGGCTCTGGCGACTTCGGCTGTGGCGGATGCCTTGGTTCAGGACGGGACTTACAAGCTGGGGGCTGCGGGAAATGCCGATGCGATTCTCGAGGGAAAACTCCAAAGGATCGAATTCTCAACTCTGCGCAGTTCACGAGTCGACTCACTGCTTGCCGAAGAGCTTACCAACAAAGTCTGGATCGAATGGCTCTTACGCGATGGAAGGGATTCGACTAAAATTCTAGCAAGTGGCTCCAGCCAAGGGCAAAGCAGTTTCTTTGTGGACTCCAATCTGCAGACTGCGAGGCAGAATGCCTTGCCGGACGCATTCGAACGCGCGGGCCAGAATTTGGTTTCCAAACTTTCTTCGGGCTATTAGCGAATCGTGTAATTCAGGGTCTTCGTGGCTTGCATGATATGTCCAAATCGATAAATAAGGTCATGTGTGACGAAGATCTATGAATTCTGATATGGATGATCCCAATAATCATGCGCCCGAACTATCACCAGATGATGATTGGGACGATATGATCGTGGTTTCCGACACATCGAAAACAGGTTTGCCCTCAAGAAAAAATGATCGCAGTTCTCCTGAACAAAGGGAGATTATCAGGGATTTGGCCAAGCCAAGGAATAGCGATAGAAAAACTGTTAAACCGAAAGCTGAAGAAGCGAAGGGCCGGGTTGATAAAGATTCAGTTTCAGCACCGCTGCCGAAACAAGTGATGAACAATGGGGCGAGCAAGGCGGCAAAAAAAATACCTGCGAAAGCGCCTAAGAAAACAGCACTGACAATTGCAAATAATGACACTGGTAAATCAGGAGATAAAAAGCCTTCCGCTAAAGCGATAGCCGATAATTCACAGGTCCTGCCATTGACCGGTATCTCACAGGAGCCGGAGTCTACAGCAGGCGAGGCTCTGAAGGTCATACTTCCAGGAGGTTCGCCGACCAAACGCTCTCGCATCCATGAAATCGGTAGCGGTGACAGAAGTAAAAATGAATTAAGCCGGGCAGCGAAGATGACCCCGATTGTTGCCAAAACAATCAGCGAAGAGGATCAGGAGGAGGGACCGATGGTGCGCCGCCGTATAGTGCACGCTGAGCGGGTTGACTGGGGGGAGGGTAAGGGACTGAATTCCTTGGGTTGGCTTGTTTTGGCCGGTATAGGGGTGCTTTTGTTGGTAGTAGCTGCCGTTATTTTAAGCCAGAGGTCAGGTAAGAAAGCACGTAAGTCGGACAAACCGCTTTACAGTCAAATGGACCCTACAAACGAGGAATTCAACGGCTTACGTGACGAATTGGAAATGTTCGAGCTGCTTACAAATAGCCAGGAAACAGCCAGGAGACAATATGCTCTTTACGCGACGTCAGATTCTCTTGAAAAGATCGAAAGCCTGGTCTTCCTGAAGGATTCGGTGTTGCCGCTGATGAAAGAAAAATGGAAACCTCTGGGCATGAAGCCTGGATGGATGCCAGGGGACGAAGCATTGTGGAAGGTCTTGGATGAGGATGGTTTGCGTTATGCCGTTCTGGAGGGAACCAACTCTGATTTCACCCCGTTCATATCGATTTTTCGCAGTACGGATGAAGGCTTGAAGCTCGATTGGAAGGCCTCCAGTGGCTATGGCACGGCAGAATTCGAGGAAATGAAAGCCGGGGCGGGAAACGGCAGCGAAATCCGTACATGGATATCAAAGGCGGGGTTCTTTACTTTTTCATTGCCAGAAGAAAAGTTTCATTCGTTTCGTCTTTTATCTCCCAAGCTTGATATGAATATCTGGGGCTACACCGAAAGAGGCAGTGAGCTTGATGAAAAACTGATGGAGCTTTTCATGCCTAAGCAAATCACGGGTGAAGTAAAAAAAGAAGTGCAGGTTATCCTGGAAATAAAGCCAGGATCAGACGACCTGTTGCCGAACCAATGGATGATCCGGAAGTTGATCCAAGTAAACTGGCTTGATGGAGTGACGGCGGAAAAAAATTAATATGACAGACGCATGGTATCACTGCGGGCGCTGCGGCTCTTTGTTTCAATCCGGCTTCGGGCCTGATAAAACCCGATGCTGCGAAACTTGCAATCAGAAGCCTGGAATCGGTCTTTGGCCGGTTGAATCGGCAACGCCGGAAACTGAAATTTTCAGCAAAAAAGGGGAGCATCTGGACGAAGGCGGGGCGCGTGCGGTTCGCAAAAAAAGACGCGCCAACACGATGCTGCGGGTGGTGATCGTCTGGACCATGATCATGGTTCTGCTGGTGGGATTACGGAATTATAATGCCAGAAATGATAAAGTAAGAGAGGAACAGGAAACCGTTGCGGGGAAGATGACCAAGGGCACTCTCGCGGATGAGCGCATTGCCACTCTCAAGGATGCTTTGCCGGAATGCCATCAAGCCCTGGCAGGATTTTTAATGTCGGGCACTCCTGAAGCCCGCAATCAGTTTGTAGTGAATCCTATCGAGATGGCCGGTAAAATGGCTGCTTTTTATGCCAACAATCCGCTTCCGAATGTGGATGTTAAAAAGTTATACCGAATCGACCAATCGGTGATTAAAGTGGGAAAGGAATGGATGGTGGAAACCCGTTGGAAGGAAAAGGACGGGCTGGAATTCGATGCGATCTTCCGCCGTGACAGGGGAATCTGGCGTTTGGACTGGGAACATTTCAGCCGTTATAGCGATTTTCCATGGACATTGTTTCTGGCCGGTGAGGGTCCTGGGGAAGCTGAGTTCCGCCTGTTGGCAAGACAGCGACTGAAGGAAGACGAAGCGGAGCAAAGCGGTGCGCGCCTGACATTCGTGATGTATGCCCCGGAGTTCGGAAAGCCCTTGGAGACGGGCATGGAATCCCCGGAGTTTGTGGTGGACCGGAGGAGTGATGAGGGTCTTTTGCTGGAGGCCGCTTTCAAGTCAAGAAACGATGACGAGAGGATTTTTGATGAGAATCTCTCTTACATGGAGGGCATGGGATTGGTCCGACTTCGAGTCCGTGTGAGCCGGGATGATGGCGGCATTAGAAGGAAGTTTGTCCTCGATCAAATTCTCGCGTGTCACTGGATCGATACGGACGAAATGGGATACGACATCAAGAAACTGAAAGATGACCTGTTCGGGAATAGGTGAGGATGTTCCTTTATAATTCCTTATTGGCCGACGATTTCAGAGTTGCGCGCATGTGATCAATTGGATCGGTGCCAGGGAACCAGTGCTGAAAGGCAATGACACCCTGATGCAGAAGCAGGCTGAGTCCGTTTTCGGTCCGGCAGCCAACAAGGCGTGCTGACATCAGGAACGGGGTTTCCGCAGGTTGGTAGATCGTGTCGTAAACGCGATGGGTTGCGAGTAGATGGCTGGCGGGAATAACGGGCGGGTCGTTTTTTTGCAAACCAAGGGAAGTGGTTTGGACCAGCAAATCAGCAGCATGGCAGTATTCTATGAGATTCGGATCATCGAAAGTCAGGGTGAAAATTTTTGTATCGGATGAGATGATTTGCAGCCGGCTGGCGAGAGCGATGATTTTGTCGAGGCTGCGGTTGACGAGTGTGAGTTTTGCAGGTTTTTGCAAAGCGCACTGGGTAGCGATTGCCTGCCCTGCCCCGCCTCCCGCTCCCAGGATCAGGCTATGGGTATCGCTCAGCTTGAGCTCAAATGCTTCGTCTATGGCACGCATGAATCCTGGACCATCCGTATTGTAACCGAGGCT
>JACMMB010000002.1 GCA_014379305.1 Akkermansiaceae bacterium | reverse complement strand
TTTCTGACATTATTCCAGTGCCTTGGTGTACGTCTCGCGTAGGGAGGTTGCTTCGATTTGCTTCTGATGTGCGAGAGGGGAGGATTGCTCAATCTGATCACGGAGCTTGAGAGTGTCAGTTTCCGTCTCGATGAATGAATTAATTATTCGGCTGATACAGATGTCAACTGCCGCCAGTGTCGATTTTATTTCTTCGTGAAATTTAGAATTTATGTGGTTATCTTCCAATTCATTGAGAAGATTCTCACGTTGGGCTCGTTTTTGGTTTAAAGCATTTGATTGAATCGTCAGGGTGCCGGCAGACTGGGAAAACTTGCGCTGGATGTCTCCGGTGGAGATTGCGGATTGCTCGGCATCGAGCCGGGTGGCGAGAGCTCTCGTATTGATCGCAGCTGCGTTCCATCGTTTGGCAGCAGCCTTGAGCTGGGTAAGCGAAAATTTCGATTTTTCGAGATCCGTGCGGGCTTGGGCAGATACTTTCTCTGCGTTTTCAAGAACCTTGCGTAGCGGGGAGATCGCCTGTTCGGCGGGCTGGATGCGGGCGAAGGCGTCGGAAACAATCTTAGCCGATCCCTCGGAGATCGGGTCGGCACCGGCTTTGGCCGCTCGGTGGAGCTCGATGGCATTGCGGTAATTGCTTTCAGCATCCGTCAGGGCCTGCTTGGCCACACTCAAGGCGGAGGATTTCTCGGAATCGATCTTTTCAGCGGCGACGATTGCCTCTTCATGTCTGGGAATCCCAGCGTCGAAGTTTCGGAGGCGAACTGCAATGGACGGGGGATTTGCCAGGATTTCTCCGACCGGTGTCGCATCGTCGGTTTTGAAAACACGCACCGTCCCTTGCGAATCGCCGATGAACGCACGGTTCCCCTCGGAATCCAGAGCGACGGCGGTTGGTAGATGGGACAGGTTTTGGGCAAGGTCGTGGGCATGGGTGAAGTCTTTTTTCCAGAGTTTTGCTTTCGAGTCACGGCCGGCGGTGACAGATAAACCGTCGCGGGCGAAAGCAAATGCGGTCACTCCTCCCGGGTGGGCATCGATTTTCTTGACCTCGCTACCACCGTTCATTTCCCAGAATCGCACCGTGCCGTCTTCCGATGCGGTGGCGAGGATGTTGGAATCGCTGCGGAAAACGGCGGCCGTGATGGCTGCCTGATGACCCCGAAGGGTGTGGAATTCGTTGGCGGTATGGCTTTCCCAGACCCAAACGCCGCCGTTTCGGTCGCCGCTGGCGAGGAGGACACCGTCTGCGGAGAGATCGAGGGCGGTGATCCAGTCGGTGTGTTTTTTGATGGACTTGGTGACTTCCCCGGATTCCGTGCTCCAGATTTTGAGAAGTCGCGAGGGTCCCCCGGTGGCGACGATGTCGAAGCCGGGGCGGATGTCGGCTGCCAGAATGCTGTCAAATTCCTTAGCAACGGTGAGGAGGCGCGCACCATTGGTGATGTCGAAAGTGACAGTAACACCGGATTTTCCCGGAACTCCACCACCGACGATCAGGTATCGGCCGTCGGGAGTGAATGCCAAACAAGTCGGTTCGCCCTCGGGAAAGGGAAGGATTCCTACCAGTTCCAAAGATTCCGTATGATGGAGTAAGATTTGGTGCTGGCCGGTGATGGCGATTAATGGTGCCCAAGGAGATGTGGTCATCGCATGAATCGCAGCGGGGCGGGAGGTGACAACTGGCGGCTCGAGCAATAGGTGTTCGGGCATCGGTGGCGGGCCCTCCGGCTTGGCGGCGGGATCGGAACGCAGGGAAGTTTCGAATTTCGGCTTCGTCGGCTTGCGGGCGGAAGAGGCTTTGTTTTCGAGTAAACCACCGTCGATCCAGCGTTTGAGAATATCGATTTGTGCGCCGGAAAGCTTGTCACCCTCGGGCGGCATTTTTTTGTCTCCGGTTTGCTGCACTGAGGTGATCAACGACGATCCGACATCGCCGGGTTCGACGATTTTCCCTCCTGAGCTGCCTTTGAGTGCTGAACTGAATGACGAGAGGTCGAGGCCGCCTTTTGTTTTGTCCGGATTATGGCAGTTCAGACAGGATTGCTGGAAAATCGGGAAGACATGATCGTCAAAAGTAGTCTTCTCCTGGGCGAAAGCAGGGGAAGTTAACGCGATGAAAATGAGGACACGGCTCGGCATTCAGGAAGTCAGGTGGGGCACTTCGCCTGATTACGTCGTCGGTCGTGTCAGTCTGGCGTAGAATGTCTGAAAATCCCAGAACGAGATGCTTATGCGCAAGTCCTTACGCCTTGGTCGGGACCCGCAGAATCAGGAGCACACTGCGGTAAGTCCGTATTGCGTTTAGGCCCGACCCTCCTCCGCATCCATCAGATCGAAAAACGTAAGTAGGTCGTTGTGATCGCCGAAACCCGCTTCGATTTTTGATTTCTCAAAACCTGTCGTCGCGGGATCCCGCCAGCCTCGCTTGGAAATAAAGGCGTTCCAGGCTTCGATCTGCTCGGCGTCCGGCTTCTTTCCACTGAAGAAACACCATTCCAGAATCTCCTCATCGCTGCCGCCTTGCAGGGTGCGGGCGCTGAGGTCGTCAAAACTGATATTCAAAAACCGGCAAATGCGGTCGTCAAACGTGCGGTTTTCGGGAATGACGCCTACGTGGTAGCTCTCGGGTAACTTTCCTTGGGCATGAAGACGGATTTTGTCGAGAACGCGGGC
>JACMMB010000009.1 GCA_014379305.1 Akkermansiaceae bacterium | reverse complement strand
TCGGTGCAAAGGTCGTAAAAGTAGGTTTTTCCCAAAGCGGAGAAGCGGCTATGAAAATCGGCGGAGACCTCTTGGCAAGACATGACTCTGATCGCAGGAGGGAGTTTGGTATTGAGCGCCGGGACCCAATTGAAGGGGTTCATGTTGGTTCCTTCCGGAGCGTCAAAATGAGCGGTTTGGCCGAGGGCGTGGACGCCGGTATCGGTGCGTCCTGACCCGTGCAAGCGGAGTGGTTGTTTGGCGACGGCCTCCAAGGCTTCGTTGAGCAAATCCTGGACGGTATTCCCGCCGGCTTGCGACTGCCATCCCAGAAATGGTCTGCCGTCATAGGCAATGGTCAGCATGAGCCTCATGAGGTCTCACCCATCCATCCGTTCAGAATTTCGACTGCGGCGGCCTGGTCAATAATGTCTTTTTGCCTGTGGTTTTTACGGCCTGCCTCCCGCAATTTCTCCGTCGCTACGGAGGTGGTATAGGTTTCATCAACGAAGATCATGGGGATCGTGGGAATCGCATCAGCGAGTTTTTCCGCGAAGGCCCGGACTTTTTTCGCAGAACTCCCTTCCGACCCGTCGAGTCGCAGGGGAAGCCCGACGACCAGGGTTTTTATGTTTCTCAGCCGAGACAATTCGGCGATCCTGGCAATCGCGTTGAGAGTGGTTAAAGAGATGGTTTCAATAGGATGCGCCATGATGCCGAAGTCGTCCGTTGCCGCAATCCCGATCCGGGATTGCCCGTAATCCACTCCAAGGGCCGGGTGCGGGAAATGGTCGCCGGAAGCGGCGGAGGCGAAATGCGGAAAGCGGTGATTCAAACTCGGATCGGGATTTAGCGGAGCCCTTTGAGAGCGGCTTTTTTGGGAGGATCAAGATTGACGTCCGAGATCGAGCTCCGGCGTCCTGATTTGGAATCATGGGTAGCTACTTGCATGCGGCGCAATGTCCAAACGTCCTTGGAGACCTGCATCACGTTCTCGACTTGGAATTCCTTTACCAAAGTTCCTTTGGAATCGTGCCCGCGGATGCGCATGAAGGCCCCGTATTTGGTATGCACCCAGACGTAGACGGTTTGATAAAGACCCGCAGTGCCTCTGGGTTTGTCGAGGCGCAGTTTATAACAGTCGGAGCCGCCTACTTTCTCGATTCCCTCAAGTTTCGGATTTGGCCAATAAAAGAATCTGAGGGCCAGGTCTTCATAGGTGAGGTCCGTGCCGGCAATCGGCTCGATCAGTTTTCGTTGCGGGAAATTGACGGTTTTCCCATTGATCATTTCAAACAGATCGTAGGAATCATCGGACAGACGCATATGAAAAACGCGGAGGGATTTGCCCTTTTCGGTAAATTGAAACTGAATGTTCTTTCCGCGGAGGAAGAGTGTGATCGGAGTCTTGGTGCCGTTCCGCGAGAGATTTCCCTGAAGTCCATCTTCGATTTCGGTCAAGGTGGCGGCAAGGCGCGCGCCCTCAAGAATGCGCTGCGCGTCCGGGGCTTGCGCGTGGGTCGCCGGAGCTAGAAGGATGATCGTGGCCAGCATGGAGAGAAAGTTTTTCATAGGCAGATACTATGCTTGGTACCGCCATGGGCAAGGCTTCTGGTTTAACAAACTCACAAGTGCGGCGTGGTGATGTATTTCAAAATTTCAAAGCTTGAGCAGGCTTTCGATGAGGGCGTCGCGGGTGTTGATGTCGATGGAGCGGCGGTTGGAGCTGGGGAGCTGGATGATTTCGCGAAGGCGCATGAGGGATTGGCCGCCGGATTGGGAATCGTAGGAGTTGAAGGCTACGGTAATGGTTTTGTCGGCTGGGAGGTCGGTTCCGTCTTTGAGGATCCGGACGGGCTTTTTCATCTCATCGGAAATGACTTCGAATGGCCAGAGCGTGCGGCCGGAATGGTTATCCCGGTCCTCGGCAACAATTTCAAGCAGCTGGGTGGGAGTAAGGGTGGCGGTGACGAGCATGTTTTCGTAAGGGACGATCTTCCATGCATCTGCAACAGTGACAGGACCGACCGGAATTTCCTTGATGCCGAAAGTGCCATGGAAGACCGCATCCACGGGAGTCTGGTTGCGTTTCAAAGCGGCCGCAAAGCATTCACACAGGAAACCGGTGAGTGAGCTTTGCGGGATGGGTGCGGTAAGGGTGGTGAGGACGCGGGCGAGCTGCCCGGCGGAGGCTTTGAGCGCGGGTTGGGCAAGATTGATGACGCCCGGATCAAGCTCGTAGCGGGCGTCCATGAGCTCGGTGATGGCGGCTTTGGAGATGAGCTTGCGGGAATTGAGATCGAAGGTGAGATCGATTTTCCCACAGAATTCCCCAAAGCAGCCGACCTGGGTGAAAAGGGTATTTTCGACTTCCATGGAAGGGATGTGGATATGGGTGTGGCCGGCGATGTAGACGTCCGCACCGGGCGCATGGCGGAGGGTTTGGTTGAGGGGATTGGCGAAATCGTCCCTCTCGCGGTGGCCGAAGTGGCCGAGAACGAGGATGGCGTCGGCGTGGGCCGATTTTGCCTGCGCGATGGATTTTTTAAGGGCGGCGGTGGTGTCGGTAGGGAGGATGCCGCCGAGAGTTTCAGGAGTGAGCCAGTAGGGCAGGCCGGGAGTGATGAGTCCGATCAGGGCGATTTTGAAGCCGCCGATTTCACACATTTTCCACGGAATGATTTTGCCCAAGGAACCGGGCAGGTTACCCGGCGTTTTTGAATCAAGGGTGAGATTGGCGGTTAGAATGGAGGTCTTTGCGGCTTCAAGGTTTTTCCCGAGGACTTCCGGGCCCCAATCGAAGTCGTGGTTGCCGAGAACCCAGGCGTCGTATTCCAAGTTGGCGAGGAAATCAACGAAGAGGCGGCCTTGGTTGTTGAACGATGCGGCAGTGCCTTGGTAGAGATCGCCGATATCGACAAGGAGCGAGTTAGGGTTTTCCTTCTTCCAGCGGCGGATTTGAGTGGCACAACGGGCGAAGCCTCCCACATCGCCTTTCCCGGCGTAGTTGATCAATGGGAGGATATGGCCATGGAGATCCGTGGTATGAATGATGGAGATCGTCCGGTGGTCGGAGGATTGCGCGATACCGAGTGATGATGCGGCTGCCCAGGCGGATGAGGTGGCGAGGAAATGGCGGCGGGAGAGATGTGCGGACATGGCGACATTCTCTATTCCAAATTCAGGGACTCATTGAAATGATATAATCAATGATCGGGCCCATTTCAGGTGGACACCCAAGGGGTGGAGTTTCAGGATTTGAAATGAACGATTCCGAGCAGAAATTGAGGCAGGTTTTGGGAGAATTCGAATGTCAGACCGGGACATTGCATCGCGCGGATGGTGAGTGGCTTTATCTGGTGAGTCAGGTGGGCGTGCCGGAATTCCTATTGGAAAAGATCTCAAAAATTCCTTTTGGAAAAGGGATTGCGGGGGTGGCGGCGGAGCGGCGGGAGGCGGTGGAGCTTTGTAATTTACAGGAGGATCTTGGCGGAGTGGCCAAGGAGGATGCTCGGAAGACTGGCGTTTCAGGATCGCTGGCGGTGCCGATTCTTTCCGCAGATGGGGCGAAGGTGCTGGGTACGATCGGGATTGGGAAAGTAACTGCCTATCAATTTTCGGAGGTGGAAAAGGAAAGGTTGGCGGCAATCGGCAGGAGTTTTATTGAAATGCTTTAGCCATCAAGGTATTTCGAAAGCGCTTCGCGAAGGGTGGTGCGGGCGCGGAAAAGGAGGCTTTTTATTGAGGGAACGGAGGTATTGAGGATGCGGGCGATATCCTCGTATGGGAGTTGCTCGTAGCGGCGGAGGACCACGGCCAGACGTTGGTTTTCCGGGAGTGATTGGATGGCTTGGTCCACGGCCTGTTGCAGCTCGCGATTCAAAAGCGTGGAGTCAGGTTGGCGTGCGGGGTCGGCAGGGTGCTGCAGGTGTTGCTCGTCCTCGCGCTGGTCGGTGGAAACGGTTTTCTTGCGGGAGCGGCGGCGGGTTTCATTAAAGACCAGGTTGCGGGTGATGGTGTAAAGATAGGTGGTGAACTTGTTGTCGGGCTTGTATCGCTTGGCGTGCTTCCAAACGCGGATGAAGACCTGCTGGGCGATGTCTTCTGAGTCGTTGGAGCTACCGAGCATTTTGGTAACCGTGCCAACGATGGCGTTCTGATGACGCTCGACGAGCTGGCGGAAGGCTTGATGATCGCCGGAGGCAATATGGACCATGAGGGTGTGATCGAGAACGGTCTCGGGTTCAGCCGCAGAAGATACCGGGGTTTTCTCCATCAGAGGGTCGAAATATAGGCTCTGGTTTCCGATCAGAAACATGGGAATTAATAACTCCGATGAGCCCCCAAGGTTGCGGGAAAATATCGCGGCCGCGCGATTGGCCAAGGAAACGAAACAAACCAAGTCAACGCGCACCTAGGCTTTTTTGCCAAAGCTGTGAGGGCGGAACATCAAATGGGCGGCAGATGATTATCCCTGCGTGCTTGGAAGAGCCGGCGAGATAATCGGTGATGGGACGATCAATGACAGTCATGCGTCCCTTATCGCGATCCGAAGTGGCGTGCGTGAAGTAGGCACGGCCTTTTAGGCGGACAATGAGGCCGACATGCGAGGTGTAGCCGTTATGCCAGTGGGTCGTGATGGCGCAGATATCTCCGTTTTGAAGATAATTTTCAGCAGCACGGACTTTTTGTTTGGGAATGTGATAAACGGGGAGACGGGAAACCTGGGCTTCGATTCGGCCCATCGGTTCAATTAGGGATGGGTTATTCTTCAGGTAGCGGTAGCTTTTCCATTGGACGGTCATTTCCTTGATTTCACGACTGATGCGCTCGGCTCCAGGAAGGCGCGGAGTGATGTTTGCCGCATAGCCACGGCGCTGATTGTCGTGAAAAACCTCCTCCAGATGATGCATCCTGGAGAGATAATTGCCATTGCAGACACCATTCCGGTAGCGCTCGATTTCCACCATGTGAAGCATGTCCTGGGGTTTGTAAGGCCCTGGCTTGAATGCGATCATGCGGGAAATTGCCAAGGCATTTTCGTAGTAAGTCCAACAGTCCATGCCTGCCATATTGACCACCGGGGACTCGATCCGGTCGTCCACTTCCAAGCTATATCCGACGTATGGGGTGCCGACCATTTCGCGGGCGATTCTAACCGTGCGTTCGCCGATCGGGATTTTACGCCAACCTTCGCGTTCTGCTTTGGCGACGATTGCCTGGAATTTGGACTCGCCTTTGAAAATCGTATTGAGCGGGAGTTTGTGATTGCAGGCAGGCGGGACGCTAGCCTGTCTGCCCGGCGATTGCACCTGCAGCCGGGTAATTCCTTTCATCGCAAGCGATTGGTTATGAGGCCCGGCGCAGCTGGCCACAAGCACGGTGACAAGGATTGAAAGGTAAGCTCTGCAATTCATTTCCCATCTATACACTCCGCGTATCCGCCCCGAAAGACTTCAATTGGGAAAAATTTGATGGACTGACCCCTGCCCTGCCGTATCGACTTGGATTAAGCCCAATCCATCCATGCTAAGAAAATTCATCCTGCCATTCCTGCTCACGTTCCCACTTGCCGCGCAAACTGCGGAAATGAAAGCACCTGAAAAATCAGAGAGGATCGTATTGATCGGAAACGGTCTGGGCGAGCGGATGGTGGATCATCCTTATATCGAGGCTGGGCTGCACCTCCGCTTTCCGAAAGAGAATTTGTTTATCAGGAACATTTGCAGGCCAGGCGACACTCCGGGTTTCCGCCCTCATCCTTCGCGCAAGTCCCAATGGGCGTTTCCAGGAGCGGAGAATTTCCACCCGCAACATCAGGTGCATGCGGGCGACGGAACCTACCCGACTCCGGACCAATGGCTCACCGATCTTAAGCCTGATACCCTCATCGCTTTCTTCGGCTACAACGAATCTTTCGACGGGCTCGATGGTTTGAAAAATTTCATGGGTGAGCTGGATGGTTTTGTAAAACACACACTCGCGCAAAATTACAACGGAACGGGCGCGCCACGTTTGATCCTGGTATCGCCGATCGCTTACGAAAACCTATCGAAGGATCGGGATCTTCCCGATGGTCGTGCGGAAAATGCGAATCTGGCGCTCTATACCCAAACAATGTCCGAAGTCGCAAAAGCGAACGGGGTGGAATTCATCGATGTTTTCAGCAAGACCACCGGGCTATATCCAACGCTGAAGAAACCCTTTACCCGGAATGGCTTCCTCCCCAATGACGATGGATACCGGCAGCTCGCTCAAATACTTGTGGAGGCAATTTATGGAAAAGGGGAAACCAAAGCTGCTGGCAATTCGAAGGATTTGATGGCTGCGGTGAAGGATAAAAATTGGTTCTGGTTCAATGATTACCGGATGCTCAACGGCGTGCATGTCGATGGCCGGCGATTCAACCCCTTCGGCCCGGGGAATTATCCCGATGAACAAAAGAAAATCCGGCAGATGACCGAGTTACGGGATCAGGCGATTTGGGCGATTACCAATGGGCAAAGCTTTGATTTGGCCGCCGCTGACAAGACGACGCATCCACTTCCGGAGGTCAAGACCAACTACCAAAACGGTACGCCTGACTACAAAGACGGGAAGGTTGCCGAAGAAGCATTGCAGACACCTGAAGGTTACAAAGTAGAGCTTTTCGCCTCCGAAAAGGAATTTCCGAACTTGGCGGATCCGATGCAGCTTTCCTTTGATAACAAGGGACGGTTGTGGGTCGCTGTGATGCCATCCTACCCTCACTATCGTCCCGGTGACGCGCTCCCCAATGACAAAATCCTGATCTACGAGGACACGAATGCCGACGGCAAGGCGGATAAGGAAACGGTTTTTGCCGACAAGCTGCATCTTCCCATCGGCTTCGAGTTCGCGCCGGGCGGAGTGTATGTTTCGCAGGAGCCGCATTTGATTTTTCTCGGCGACACCGACGGCGATGACAAGGCCGACACGAAGGAGGTTGTTTTGACCGGCTTTGACTCACATGACACCCATCACGCGATCCATGCTTTCACGGCGGATGCTTCGGGAGCCTTCCAGTTGTGCGAAGGGATTTTCCTGCACTCGAATGTCGAAACACCCTATGGTCCGATCCGTGGGGTTGATGGCGGTTTCTACCGCTTCAGCCCGCAACGAACGCAACTTGAGCGCACTTCACAAGTGAACATTCCCAACCCGTGGGGCTTCGCTTTCGATGACTGGGGCCAGGACTTTTACATCCATACCTCCGATCCGGCGTGGAAATGGAATCTTCCGGTCTCACTGAAGCCTCCTTATGGTAGCAAGGCGCCGGATTCCATAGATCTTGTTCCGGAGGGACAGGCCATGCGTCCGACTTCCGGTTTGGAATTCGTTTCCTCGCGGCATTTTCCTGACGAGGTTCAGGGCGATGCTCTTATTGGTAACTGTATCGGCTTCCTGGGCATCAAGCAGCATTCGATCACCGATGACGGCACCGGTTACAAAACCGCTTTCCGGCATGAGCTACTGAAATCATCGGATGGCAATTTCCGCCCCGCCGATTTTGAATTCGCGCCGGATGGCTCTTTATATGTGGTGGATTGGCAAAACGTCCTCATCGGCCATATGCAGCACAACGCGCGCGATCCCCTGCGCGACCACATCCACGGTAGAATTTACCGGATTACTTATCCTTCGCGTCCCTTGGTTAAACCTGCCCAAATAGCCGGAGCCTCGATTGAGACGCTATTGGAAAACCTGAAGCTGCCCGAATATCGCAGCCGCTACCGCAGCCGTCGCGAGCTGAGAGGACATCCGTCGGATAAGGTGTTGCCGATCACGAGAAAATGGGCGGCCGGACTGGATTCAAAAGACCCGCGTTATCAGCATCATATGCTTGAGGCCCTCTGGGTGACATGGGGCATGAACCAGATCGATGTCGATCTCCTGAAAAAACTCGCGAAGTCCGAGGACTATCACGTGCGCGCCGCCGCCATACGTATTGTCCGCTACCACCTCAATCGTCTTCCCGAGGCGACAACCCTTTTGAAAGAAGCTGCAGCCGATGAACATGGCCGTGTGCGACTGGAAGCGATTATCGCCGCAACATGGTTGGATAATCCGGAGTCCGTCGGGATCATTGAAACCGCCAAGTCCAAAGGCCTTGATAAGTGGAGCGAAAACGCCGCGAAAGCCGCTGAAGAACGCCTGAGAGGTCTGAAGGAAACCAAAGTCGATGAGCATCCTGCCCCGCCAGCTCCTGAACATCTTAGCGCGGATGAAAAGAAACAGTTTCTCGCCGGACATGATATCTATTTCCGGGACGCCCATTGCGCAACCTGCCATCAGCCGGATGGCAAAGGTCTCGATCCCGCCTTCCCTCCGCTCTACAACAGCCAATATGTCCAGGGCGATCCCGAGCTTCTCATCAAGATCACCCTTCACGGGCTGATGGGTCCATTTGAAATGAACGGGAAAAGCTACGACGGCCTGGTTCCCATGACTCCTTTCGGAAAAATGATCAACGATAAGGAGACCGCAGATTTACTCACCTACGTGCGGAACAATTTTGGCAACAAAGCCACGGCGATCACTCCCGATCAGGTTAAGAAAGTGCGCGAAGCGACCAAAGACGTCACTGGGTTCTATCAGATGAAAGAGCTGCTAAAAGATCATCCGATACAGAAGTAACATCCTTCACAACACGGATCCCTTGCCGGGACAGACTGGATTATCCGTAAATCACGCCGTTCATCCTCACATCGTGCGCTTCCATTTCCACCTCATCCACTATTTGGAAATCAAAGCATACTCCGAGCTTCACCGCTCTTGGCGATGCCTTTTCCAACGTCCGGTCATAGAAGCCCATCCCTCTTCCAATCCTTCCTCCCCTGCGGTCAAAGCCGAGACCAGGGCACAGGAAAAGATCGACCTTTTCGATATCAACCTTCGCCAGGTCAGCCTTAGGTTCTAAAATCCCATAGGCACCCGGAGACAAATCCTTCTCCGAACTTTTAACGTAATAAAACTCCATTACCTCCCCTTTCACTTTCGGAAAAACCCACGTCCTTTCCATCACATCCAGCAATGGCAACAGGTCCACTTCTCCCCGTAACGCTGAGAACAACGCGACAACTTTCAGCTCAGGCCTTTCGATCAGATATTCCGCCAGCTTCTTGACCACTACCGCCGAATTTCCCTTTCCGTCGAGCAATCTGTGGCGCAAATCCCTCCTCAGTTCGCGCTTCTTTTGCAGCTTGGCTGCGAGTTCTATCAAAGAATCGTCCTGATTGATCACATGACAATTTCCCAATAATTTCTTTCCGATACAAGCCCCTAACAATAGCGATGCGTATGAGTTTTTCGCTAAAACTTCCTCAGCAGGGTGTCCTTGGCAAAACGCTCATCCGTCTCCAAATGATCCAAGGTATAATGCAGTCCGCGCGACTCGCGCCTACGCAAACCGCACTCGACAATCAAGCCCGCCACCGCCACCAGATTCCGCAACTCAAGAATGTCGGCATTCACCCGGTGGCCCCAGTAAAACTCACGGACTTCCTTCTTCAAATTCCGCAATCTCGCCGCCGCACGTCGCAACCGGTTATTCGTCCGCACAATCGAAACATAGTCCCACATCAACCGCCTGAGCTCATCCCAATTGTGGTAAATCACCACCAGCTCATCCGGCTCCGCGACATCTCCGTGGACCCATTCCGGGATCGGCGGCGCGTCCATTACCGGCTTGCTCGGAGGATACAACCTCATCATTTCCTCCAGAGCCAGGCGACCCACCACATTGCCTTCCAATAGGGAATTGGAGGCCAGACGGTTCGCCCCGTGCAGCCCCGTGCAGCCCACCTCTCCTACCGCATACAAACCCCGGATCGTGGTTTTTCCGTTCACATCCGTCTTCAAACCTCCACATTGATAATGCGCCGCCGGTACCACCGGAATCGGACTCAGCTCACAATCCAGACCGAACTGTAGAAGCCGCTCATAAATATATGGGAAGCGCTCCTTCATGAAACCTCTTGGCTTATGCGTCACGTCCAGATAGACGCACGCCGCACCCGTTTTCTTGAGCTCCCTATCGATCGCCCGCGCCACGATATCGCGGGGTGCCAGGGATCCCCTCTGATCGATTTTCTTCGTAAAATCCTCACCCTTTCCATTCCTCAAAATCCCGCCTTCGCCACGCACGGCCTCGCTCACCAGAAACGATCTTGCCTCGGGCCCCACCGCCGCCGGATTATAAAAACAGGTCGGGTGAAACTGGATGAATTCCATATTCGCAATCAATGCTCCCGCCCGCCAACCCAAGGCTACGCCATCCCCGGTCGCGGAATCCGGATTGGTTGTATAAAGGTAAACCTTGCCGCATCCCCCGGCCGCCAGCACAACCCGATCCGACTTGAACACTTTCACCTCTCCGGTCTCACGCTCCAATACATAGGCCCCCAGTATTCTATCATCCGAAACCGCATCCAGTTTCGCCGTCGTGATCAGGTCGATCACAAAGTGGTTTTCCATCAGCCTTAGATTCGGCTCTCTGCGCGCCGCCTCCAGCATGGCCCGCGCGACTTCCCGGCCTGTCGTATCCCTCGCATGGAGAATCCGCCGATACGAATGGCCCCCTTCCTTACCCAGCAAAAACCGTTCTCCATCCTTGTCAAAATGCACCCCGTAGCCGAGCAAATCCTCAATGGTTTCATCCCCCTCCCCCACGATTCTCCGCACCACCGCCTCATCACAAAGCCCCGCTCCGGCATCCATGGTATCCGCCACATGGCTCTCTTCCGAGTCACCATCATCCCTCAGTTCCTTTTCCAAAACCGAGGCGATTCCTCCCTGCGCCCATGCCGTATTGGACTCCTCCGCCCTGCCCTTGGCCAGCACGATCACCGACCCGTATTTCGCCGCCCTCAGCGCAAAAGACAAACCGGCGATCCCCGCCCCAACCACCAGGAAATCCGCAGTCATCTGCGCCAAACATGAACCCGATCCTCTATCAGAAAAGCGAAATTTCCATTCCTGCTCCACCTTCATTGCAGCAGCCGCACCTTCGACCCGCAAACAGACAAATCCCCCGCTTCCATACCTCTTTTCAAAAACCCCAAACCACTTGATCCGGTTATGCTCGTCACTTCCCCGCAGATCTTCCCATCCCGATCCACCAACTCCCCGAGCACCGCCGGGCACTGATGAAAATCCAGCTTCACCAAGCGCCGATTCACCTTTCCTGCGGATTTGATCCGTGAAATCACCTCCTGACCGATGTAGCAGCCCTTGGTATAGGAAATATCCGTGGCATCCAGCCCTGCCTCTGGCGGCAACATCCCCTGCTTCAGCTCCGTCCCCCACTTCGGAATTCCGTTCCCGATCCGAATCCGTTCCACCTCCTCATCTGTGAGCGAATCGCCATGAAACGTTTCCGCCATCAGATCAAAGCCCACAAATCCATACCGGTTCGCACTCCTCCAGACTCCCTCCGAATCGTTGATCTCTGAAAAATGCCATAAGCCGAACTCACCGCTCCGATCCATAACCTCCACCTCATCCGCGAT
>JACMMB010000045.1 GCA_014379305.1 Akkermansiaceae bacterium | reverse complement strand
TCCAAGGGGATTTTTTCGCCGGGCTTGACGAGCAGACGATCACCAAGAGCCAGTCGTTCCACCGGCACTTGCTCGTCAATTCCATCATCCTTCAGACGATTGGCGGACTTGGCCGAGAGATCCAGCAAGGCACGGATGGACTGCCCGGTCCTACTGCGGGCTTTCGCTTCCAGCAGTTGCCCCAGCAAAACCAGCACCGTGATGACAGCCGCCGCTTCGAAATAAAGTTCGACGGCTCCATGATGCCGGAACGCAGAGGGAAAGAGTCCGGGTGCGAAAACCGCCACCAAACTATACAGGTAGGCCGCCCCGATGCCGATGGCGATCAAGGTGAACATGTTGAGATTCCAGCCCTTGAACGAACGCCAGCCTTTAGCAAAAAACATCCCCCCGGCCCAGCATACCACTGGTGTCGCCAGAACAAATTGGAGCCAGCCCGATCCAAAACTTTCGGGACAAGTCATGGATTTCGCGTTGGGCATGCTCGTCCGCCGTGTTGGTCACGGCCTTGGGTTCGAGAGGCATCCCGCACTTCGGGCAATCGCCGGGGTGATCCTGCTCGATCTCAGGATGCATTGGACAGGTGTAGATCGTTACGGCATCAACTCGCAGCGGTGTCACCTGTTCCAATGCCATCCCACACTTGGGACATTCTCCCGGTGAATCCGAAATG
This sequence comes from Akkermansiaceae bacterium, assembly GCA_014379305.1. Lineage (GTDB taxonomy): Bacteria > Verrucomicrobiota > Verrucomicrobiia > Verrucomicrobiales > Akkermansiaceae > Luteolibacter. The sequence goes on along the minus strand of JACMMB010000045.1, from coordinate 6,515 downwards.
ACCTCCGGGTGCATGGGGCATGTGTATTGCCCAGGTGCGGCGGTGGATGTGGCGACCGGCTTGCCGTGATCATGACCCCCGCAGCACGATGGTTCGGGTGGCCCGGAAGCGGCGTCTGGTTGGCAACATTTCATGGTGAGATAGTGAGGAGCTCAGGCCAAACGGCGTTTATAAAGTGCGGGTGGTGTCCTCATGCTCGGCAGCGCGGAAACCATCGGCCAATTCACCGATCTCTTTTCGACCGTGGACAGCAAGTGTCGAATTTTCCGCCGGACGGACACGAACTTGCTCCCGGAAAGCTTCGAGTTCCCTTCCCTCTTTCGTATCTGGCAACTCGGAAGGGCACGGGCCAAAGACAACGACGAAAACCTCTCAGAACCTCCAGACACTCGCGGAGCAGTTAATTCTCAGCCGCTACAGCCCGCCATCCGTTCTTACCAACGCAAAGGGTGACATCCTCCACATCAGCGGTCGTACGGGTCAATTTCTGGAACCTGCTGCTGGCAAAGCGAACTGGAACATTTTCGCCATGGCACGTGACGGGCTGCGTTACGAGTTGACGACAGCATTCCAGAAAACGCTGAAGCAGGACGGACCCGTCTATTTGAAAGACTTGAAAATCATCGCCGAGGGCGGAGACCGTTATACGAACATCAGCATCGAACAGCTCGCGGAATCGGATCCACTGCGGGGTATGGTGATGATTGTTTTCACTGAAATCCCGGCACCACCCGTCCCCAAACCATCAGGCAAACCCGGGAAAGTCCCGCATGGTGACCATCGCGCCACGGAAACGGAACGTGAGCTACAGCAAGCTCGGGCCGGGTTGCAAAACACCCGGGAGGAAATGCAAATCGCAACCTGTCGCACTTCTCTCTTGAATCCAAGCGCACGAAGAGCTGAGATCCACCAACGAAGAACTCCAGTCCACCAACGAGGAGATGCAATCCACCAACGAGGAACTCACTACCTCAAAGGAGGAAATGCAATCGCTCAACGAGGAGATGCAAACCGTCAACGCGGAGCTGCAAGGCAAAGTCGAGGAACTTTCCCGTTCCAACAACGACATGAGAAATCTCCTGAACAGCACCGACGTTGCCACTCTTTTCCTCGATAACAACCTCCAGGTCCGACGCTTCACCACCCAAGCCACCAAGATCATCAACCTCATCCCGGGCGACATTGGCCGCCCCATCACCGATCTCTCGTCCGACCTGATTTACCCTGAACTGCCGGATGATCCCCGGGAAGTGCTCAGAAAACTCGGTTTTTCCGAAAAGCCGATCAACGCCCGCGACGGACGTTGGTTCACGGTGCGCATCATGCCATACAGAACCTTGGATGATCATATCGACGACGTTGTCATCACCTTTTCGGACATCAGCGTCGCCAAGGCGCTGGAGGGAAAAATGCAGGATATTCAGAACGGTATCGAAGAACGCCTGGAAAAAAAACGACCAATGCCAGCAAACAGAATGAGACCGGAAAGCCTACACCGAGGACAAAAAGCGCGAGGAAATCGCCCCGCAATTCCAAACCCTGAAAACCATCATGCCCAAGAAGCAAAAAGTCCCGGATGCTCTCGCAGAATTGCGCCGTCGCGCCGAACTTGATACCTTGAAACGCAAGGCGAAGAACACCGTTCCACGAACCGAGATCGATAGCCAACGGTTGCTCCACGAGTTGGAAGTCCACCAGATCGAGCTTGAGATGCAGAACGCGGAACTTCGACTCGCCCGCGACGAAGCGGAGTCTGTTCGCGGAAAATACACGGATTTGTACGATTCTGCCCCGGTCGGCTATTTCACGCTGTCGCCCGATGATCGGATCCGGATGGCAAATCTCACTGGCGCTACGCTGATCGGAATCGAACGATCCCGATTGCTCGGCAAATTCTTCAGCATGCAGGTATCCCCGGACATGCGGGGCAATTTTACCAGAATTCTCAAACAAGTCTTCGACGACGGAGCTGAACAATCGATGGATTTGAGGCTGTTGAGCAAAGACCTGCCGGAGAAGGTGGTGACCCTCTATTTCAAGCGCACGCCGGATGGCAGTGAATGCAATGTTGCGGTGGTGGATATAAGTACGCGCAAGCGTGATGAGGAAGCCTTGCGTGTATCGGAAATTCGTTACCGGCGTCTTTTTGAAACCGCACACGATGGCGTGCTCATTCTCGATCCGGGAACCCGCAAGATCACCGATGCCAATCCGTTCATGACGACACTGCTTGGCTATTCACACGGACAGCTGGTGGGGAAGGAACTATTCGAAATCGGTTTGCTGAGGGATCAGGCTAAAAGCCGGGAAATGTTCAAGAGAGTGAAAACACAGCAGGAGGTCCGTTATGAGAATCTGCCTTTGAAAAACCAAAGCGGCCAGCAACAGGAAGTCGAGGTCGTCGCCAATCTCTATCTGGAGAACGACCGGTCCGTAATCCAATGCAACATCCGCGACATCACGGCTCGCAAACATGCCGAAGATACCCTGAGCCGCAGTGAAGCTCTCTTTTTCGCGCTCATCGAACAGGTTCCCGTCGGCGTTTATGTGGTGGACGCCAAGCTTCGCCTCCAGCAGGCCAATCCCTTGGCGCTGAAGTTCTTCAACAACATTCATCCGCTGATCGGCCGGAATTTTTCAGAAATCATCCATCTGCTCTGGCCTAAGCGGAATGCGGATATTGCGATCGCCCGTTTCCTCCACACTTTTGAAACGGGCGAGTCTTATCAGTCAACAGGCATCACCAAACAACGATTGGACAACGGGGTGAGAGAGGTTTTCGAGTGGCAGATCCAGCGTGTCATATTGCCCAGCGGGGAGTTGGCATTGGTTTGCTTTTTCAACAATATCACGGAGCGCATCAAGGCAGAGTCAGCACAACGTCGTCTCGACCTCATGGCAGCATCTAACATCAGACTGAAACGGGAGATCGTCCACCGCCTGGCTGTCGAAAAAAAGCTCAACGAGACCGAATATGTTCGAAGCCGCCTGCTGGAGCACTCTCTCCAACAACAGGCTGAATTGCGCAGCATGTCACACAAAATTCTTCACGCCCAGGAAGATGAGCGGAAACGCATCAGCCGTGAGTTGCACGACGTCATCGCTCAGACGCTGGTTGGGATCAATGTCCATGTCGCGGCCTTGGCCCAGGAAACCACCTCCGAACCCGGCAGCCTTCAGCAACGAATTGCGAACACCCATCAATTGGTCGAAAGATCGGTGGAAATTGTCCACCAGTTCGCCCGCGAACTTCGGCCGACGGTTCTCGATGACGTTGGGCTGATCCCCGCGCTTCAGGCTTTTCTCAAGGGATTTATGGAAACCACCGGGATCCGTGTCAGCCTCAAGATTTCGCCGGCGATTGAAGAATCGTCCGAGAGTATCCGCACCACTTTTTATCGGATCATCCAAGAGGCGCTGATGAACGTGGTAAAACACGCGAAGGCGAATAAGGTAGAAATCAGCATCCAACGACTCGCCGATGGCACTTCCTTGGAAATTACCGATGACGGCCAAGGTTTCGAAGTCGAAGAGATCATTCACGCGAATAAAAGCAACCGGCTTGGAATGCTAGGCATGAGAGAACGTGCCGAAATGGTTGGGGGGATGTTCTCGGTCGATTCCGCACCCGGAAAGCCTACTACCATCCGGGTAACGATCAAAACAGAACCCAAGACAGCAAAAAAGAGTCCTTCCAAAAAATCCGTCAAACGACCATCCGTAAAAATCAAATGAAACGAATCACTGTCCTGCTGGCTGAAGACCATATGATCGTAAGGGAGGGCTTACGGTCTTTGCTCAAAATTGAAACCGACATTGAGATCGTAGGCGAGGCGGAAGATGGGCGGCAGGCCGTCACCCTGAGCCGCAAACTCTCGCCTGACGTTCTGGTGATGGATGTCGCGATGCCCTTGCTCAACGGATTGGAGTCGACGAGACAGATCCTCCTAACGAACCCGATCACGAAGATCCTCATCCTCTCCGCGCATAACGACGACGCCTATATTAAAAAAGCGATGGCACTGGGAGTGGCTGGCTATTTGATCAAGCAAACCGCCTTCCGGGTCCTGCCGGAAGCGATCCGCGAAGTCCACCGCGGCAAATCCTATTTCAGTCCTGCCATGTCCAAAAGATTCAATTCCCCTCTGAATCTGACCGTCAAAAGATCCGGCATCACGAAACCGGATGCAGAGCACCTGACACCCCGGGAGATGGAAGTCCTGCAACTCATTGCAGAGGGGAATGCCAACAAGATGACCGCGGACATTCTCAAGATCAGCATCAAGACCGTGGAGAAGCATCGGCAGAGCCTGATGGAAAAACTCTATATTCACGACACCGCGGGCCTCACCCGTCACGCCATCGCTCACGGCGTCATCGAGAGCAGCATTCAAGTGACGATTTTGTAATCGTTCGCACGGGTGTCCGGTTAATTGACGAAAGCGTCGGCATAAGATTTAGAAAATGAGATCATTGCGCCGAATTTTCGATGCCACGCTTTTGATTCCGAAAGTTGTTTCAGGCAGAGTTCCGCCCCATGAATTCCGGGCGCTACATCCTTTCGCAGATCATCGAGTTGGTGGACCGCAAGACGCTTGCCCGGTTGGTGGCGCGTTGACGCCGAAGCCAACGTCCGCCATTTTGGCTACCGCCAGCAATTCATCTGCATGGTGGCCGGGGACGCTGGATGGACAACGTCTTCATCGAGCGGCTCTACCTGAGTTCCTACCGCAACCTTATCGAACTCCAGGCGGGCATCGACGAATGGATGCACGACTACAACCACCACCGGATCCACCAGGCGCTCGACTATACCAAGCCCTGGCAACTCTACCGGCCAAACTCCGGCCTTGCCGAAGCGGCCTGACTCCATGAAAACCAACTCCGGAAAGTTGCCCACACGAAACCAGACATAAGAAAACCGTCACCCCGTCCTCCACTCACCATAGCTAAAATCCGCCCGGACCTGGCTCCGCCCAGGGGACCACTTCAACCGGACGCTCGTGAATCGTTCGATATTTTCGGTGGTGCCTCGAACTCACCAACCAATGATTTATCTGAAACCGGTGGAATTTTTTCGATTTTATCATGATTCCACGGATCATCGGAATGTGTTTGTGGATTGCGGTCGTAGCAGTTCCATTCACTCACAGGATCGTGTGTGGAGAAGTTCATTTGAAAACAGCTTGTGTTGGATTTCCAGATCATTGCAGAACGCATTTTTCATGTCGTTTCGGTTGATTGCTGCAAGAGTTCAATGCCTGCCATTGGAACACTCCCGAACCGCGAGATAGCCAAGCAGCGCTCCAAGACCGATGGCAATGCCAATAGCTTGATAGGGATTCCGGTGTACAGCCAGGTCACAGGCCCGGGTCCGTGCCGTCGCGTGGTCGCGAAAACGAGTCGTCAGGTTCTTTCCACTGTCCAGGGCCGCTGCGAGACGGTCCCTGGCTTCTTTGACATGCTCTTCCGCAGCATCGGCGGTGGCTGCGATCAGGGCGCGTGCATGATCGGCAAGATGACTCATGTCATTATCTATTTTCTGAATGGTTGTGCTCATATTAATTTTCAGTGGATGTATTTTTTGGAGAATCGGGTTGATGTGAGCCAATGGCCACACACGGATGAAATCCGCGATCCGGGGTTATCTTCCCGATTTCGGAGTGGAAGACTCACTCGCGACGCAAATGTCCTCTGCCCCGGCTTTTGTGAATATATTCCTCGCGCGGTGGATGTCCGCATCCTCTTCCGCATGGACGGAAATGAGAATATTACCTTCCTGGATTTTCCCTTCGTAACGCTTGGCGACAATCTCGGGTATTCCTTGGCCAATGAGTGTGCCTGTGATGCCGCCCACAGCCGCGCCGATTGCGGCCCCGCTCAAAGCGGCGACGATGGGTCCCGCCGCAATAAACGGACCCACTCCGGGAATCGCCAATGCACCAATCCCGGCAATCCAGCCGAGCGCACCACCAATGACGCCGCCAGTTCCAACTCCGGCAATCGCCCCTTCCGGGGCCTTGTTGCTGATTTCATGGGCGAAGTCGTGCGATGATTCCCTGTCGGGAAACAAGGTAGAGATGTCATTCTTTGAAAAATGCGAGAGCTTCAGGCATTCTACGATTTCTTCAGCTTGAACGCGTGAAGTGGCGATGCAAAATACAGATTGATGGAACATGGTTTTATGGATTTGTTGCTAATTTTGACACTGGAATCAGTTGCCATAATTCACGCGTTTTACTTCGATTTGATTATCGACATTTCCAACGAGAGCGCAGCTAGTGGCAATATCTTCGATCAGTAGCCGCTCCTCGTCCTTATCGACCGGGCCCCGAAGGGTGACCTTGCCTTTGTTGGTGATGATTTTCACATTCTGTCCATTGATCGACATTCCCTTGCTGGCGATGATTCGCGAGCGGATTTGTGCGGTGGTATCAATATCCGCCTGGCCATTTCCCTGATCGAGAGGCGTAAGCGACTGACCATCCCGATCACGGGCATTGCGTGCGGTGTTA
>JACMMB010000044.1 GCA_014379305.1 Akkermansiaceae bacterium | reverse complement strand
TGACCTGCCAGTAGTCCACCGCATGCAGCGCGGCCTCATTTTGTTGTGGGGACGAGAGATTCATTGTCGTTATTCTTTCACAGTTTCAAAGGAGTTCCAGTGGAAACAAAAACTCCCGCAATGAAAGACATTGCGGGAGCTCAAAATCAAGCAAGTTATATTTTCAATATTGGCTTATTGTTCCGGATCGGGATCGGATCAAAACTCAGCGCTGAGACCCACGCTAAACCGGTTGCGGTCATAGTCGTTGTTGGCGAAATCGGATGTTGAATTGGTGAAGTTATACGATGCGGTCCCGGTAAGGAAGTCATTGAACTTCATGGACACACCGATATGCGCATTGACAATGGATTCGTCAGCATCTCCAACGGAAGCCCCGCTAGTGACCAGTTCACCGTCCTGGAATGAGCTGGGGATATAATCAACCCCACCGAAGACCGAAAACATCGGGGAAACTGCATATTCAGATGAGACACCAATGCGCAAGGTGCTGCGGTCGCTAAATTCGGCAAGACCTCCGGTCACCGGGCGGACCGTATCATAAAATTCCATGCCGTAGCGGGTAAAGGCCCGAACATTGAATTGCTGGGTGACCTGCGAGTTGAGGGCAAGCTCCGCGTATGGGCTCGTATTGTCCCCGCCGTTATCCACGCTGCGGAATTGCGCACCCACCCTGAAAATACCGATGGTGTTCGGACTGAACCGTTGTTCAACACCAACGAGAACATATTGGTCCGTCGAATCCGACGCGACGCCGTCACCGTTTGTCTGCGCATACCGGTAATCGCCTGTCAGGACGGTCTGTGGACCGAGTTGATAGCGAAGCTGGTTGTACAATTCCCATGTGAACCGGTCATTGTTATCAACGTCGTAGTCCGCTCCTGTGAGCCGCAGGCCCGAGTAAGTGGCAAAGCGCTCGGTCCAGCGATATCCGATCGAATTGTCCGACTGCCAGTAGAAATATTCGCCTACCTGGCGTGACGTTGCGTAGCCGTAGGAATAGTCGGGCTCCAACTCATAGGAAATGAAGTTGCGGCTGGAAAAACGGAGGCGCTCGTTGAAGCGGTGGGTCAAATTGACTCCTGCGCGCGACTGGCTGCTCAAGTCTTCCGAATTGCCGCCGGTCGGCGCATCCAAGTAATAGATCAGGCCTAACCGTGCATAGACATCCCAAGTGGTTTGTGGCGTGATGCTCACAAATGAAACGCCCACGTATGGATTGAAACCAACCGAATCTTCCTCGGTGCCAGTGCCGGGAGACACGTTGTCGTCATAGGTCACATTGGTGCCGACAACCCACTTCAGCGGAAGGGAATCCTTGGCTTCACTACCAACGTAATAGAGGCCCTGGGCGGATACCGAAACAGCTGATAACAAGCCAAAAAGGCCGATGGATAATTTGCTTTTCATGAGATGGATGAATAGGGTGATGGAAAACTCGCCAAAAGGCAGGGGAGGAGATCCTAGGACGATCAACCTTCGGTAACAGCAGGAGGAGCGATAACCACCGGAGGCAACTGGGGAATCAGCGGCAATCCGCCTGGTCCGCCGGGAGTTGGTCCGACCGGACCTTGTCCGGGGAAGTCCAACGGATTCGGCATTTCGGACACTTCTCCGACAGCCGCGTTTTTCGCACCCTTCGCGCTGGTTCCGGACTCACCGAGGTTTGGATCGAGTTTTGCAATCACCGATTGCACCGCTGCGAGCGCGTCCGGGGCAACCGCGACAGCACACTGGGACACCAAGCGCATTTGCTCGGGGGCGGCAGTGGCGGCGGCCTCAACGATCGCAGCGACGGTCTGAGTTTTCGCATTTGATCCCTCAATGGCCGCCTTGACGATTTCGCAAGCGCAATCCGGTGAAGTTGCAACCTCGGCCGAAACGATTTCGAGAACCTTCGATTGCTCCGCCGAAACGGAATTTTTGACGGACATCGAAAGCGTGGCGCAATCAACCGAAGCGTTGGCTGACAAAAGCCCGAGTGAGGCTGTGAACAGGACGGAGAAGGCAGTTTTTTTCATTTTGGAGATATGTTGGAGACCTCAGAGATTTTAAATGGAGCGGGCAGCGGGAATCGAACCCGCATGTCTAACTTGGAAGGATAGCGCTTTACCACTAAGCTATGCCCGCGATTTCGTTGGTAATCAAACCCGCTCTTAGGCCCCCAAGCAAGTCTTTTTTGACCACTCGCGAAAATTATTCCCTTCTCCTTAAATATTAAGTCAACGCTGGTTTTAAATGACATAGCGCGATCAGACACCCCAAAGCAGTCACTTCGGACTCATTAAGTTGCAAGATGCACGCACAAATCGGGGCGAGTGATGGCGCAAGCGTCGACCAAGCGGGTCGATCACCGCCGAAATGAAGTAGTCTCTCTGAAATCACGATGATTCATTCAGTTACAATCCTGTAGGATGATCCACAAAGCGCCACGGAATCGAAAACTCGCTTGTCATGGCAGACGCAAGCGCCTGCACGCCAGAAGTCTCCGTCGCATAATGCCCCCCGTACAAGACGTTCAACCCGAGTTCTTCGGCGAGGGAATAGCTCCAATGCGGGCCCTCGCCGGTGATGAAGGAATCCACTCCGGAAGCGGCTACTTTTGCGACCTCGCTGCCCGCACCGCCAGTGATGAGACCCACTTTGGTGACAATTTCAGGACCTCCCGGGCACAAGTGAACCGGCCCGCCCAGCGCCGCCCGCAAGGCACCCAATAGATCGTCGCGGGTCCCGACCCAGATACCACGAAGGCCGACAGCAACACCTTTCTGGTCAAAAAAGGGTTCTGGATCTTGAAGTCCGATCGCCCGCGCGAGCAGAATGTTGTTTCCCCACTCCGGATGAATATCGAGGGGAAGGTGGGACGAATAGATGGCAAGATCCGCCTCCATGGCGATTTTCAATTTGCGGTAGAAAGGTCCGGTCACCGGTTGAACGCCTTGCCAGAACATCCCGTGGTGAACCACCAAAAGGCCCGGTCCACCTTCAGCCGCGGCTTGGATTACCGGGAGCGAGGCGTCCACCGCCGCCACGATTCTGCCGATTTGGCCGCTGTTGGCCAATTGCAATCCGTTCATCGCACCCGGATAATCGGGAATCGAGCTGGTTTTCAGTTCCCGATCCAAATACGCCACCAGCTCGTCGAGTGAAACCATCTCCGAGGCTAATCATGGCGGCTCCAAATGACAACGCCAGGAGTCAGGCCAATTTCTTTGCCTTCCGAGAACTCCACCATTTCCGTCCCCATTTCGGCATGCCACCGGACAAAACCGCCTAGCCAAGGGATCTCAAGGCGCACCGCGTGAAGCGCATGGCGGGGCAACACCAATCGTTCCTGCAGTTCTGGCGT
>JACMMB010000043.1 GCA_014379305.1 Akkermansiaceae bacterium | reverse complement strand
TCCGCCATCATCGGAACCCATGTCTGGGGCAGGCCCTGCGAGGTGGCCGCGCTCGCTGAAATCGCGTCAAGACACGGACTGAAGCTGATGTTCGACGCCGCACACGCCTTCGGATGCTCCCACCGCGGCCGCATGATCGGCGGATTCGGGCTGGCGGAGGTATTCAGTTTCCACGCCACCAAGTTCCTCAATTCTTTCGAAGGCGGGGCGATCACCACCAATGACGACGAACTCGCCAAGAAGATCCGTTTGATGACGAACTTCGGATTCGCAGGCTTCGACAACGTCATCCATCTCGGAACCAACGGCAAGATGTGCGAGGTGTCTGCGGCGATGGGTTTGACCAATCTGGAGAAAATCGATTCGCTCATCGCCATCAACCGCAGCAATTACCAAGCCTACCGAGACGGTCTCGAGTCTAGCGAATTCATCTCGGTGATTGATTACGACAGTTCCGAACGCGGCAATTATCAATACATCGTAGCCGAGATCAGTGCGTCTGGTTCTCCGCTGGGACGCGACGAACTGGTGGCCATCCTCCACTCGGACAACGTGCTCGCACGGAAGTATTTCTGGCCCGGTTGCCACCGCATGGAGCCCTACCGCTCACTCTATCCGCATGCCGGGCTGCTCTTGCCGGTGACGGAAGAGGCTTCAGAGCGAGTGATCGTGCTTCCGACGGGCACTGCCGTCGGCCCCCAGGAAATCGGGAAAATCTGCGGCATCATCAACTCCGCTTTTGAAAGCGCTGCTGCGAAAACTCGTTCAGTTATCAACCGCGAATAGACACGAATGAACGCGGATATTCAGAACAGGATTCTCAGAATCCGGAATTTCATTCAAAAGCCCTCTTCATTCGCGTTCATTCGTGTCCATTAGCGGTTGAAAAATTCCTAGCTTGATCGCCTTGGGGAAGCAGGAGGCTTTCTCTCTCGACCGCATCATCCAATTCACCGACGTCTGATCCCGAATGTCCGAATTCGCTACGCTCACCTGGCAAAAAGTCGATGAATTGATCGCCAGCCATACCGAGGAAATCGTCTCTCCCCTGCTCTGTGCCGAACCGCTGGTCAGCGTGATCGTCTCTTGTTACCAGCATGGGGCGTTCGTCCGACAGGCGATGGAAAGCATCGTCATGCAGAAAACGGTGTTCCAGTTCGAGGTTGTGGTGGGCGACGACGGATCCTCGGATGAGTCATACGAAATTCTGAAGGAATTTCAGCAACGTCATCCTGAGAAGATTCGCCTGTTCCGGAGTTTTCCCCGGCTCGGTGTGGAAGGCGGCTACGGAATCGTCACTCTGATCAGAAGCATGCGGGCCTGTCGCGGGAAATACATCGCATTGCTCGAAAGCGACGATTACTGGACGGACGAGAACAAGCTGCAAATCCAGGTGGATTTGCTCGAATCAAATCCGGAATGTTCCGGATCATTCCACGATGTGGAGATCGTCGGCGACTGGAAGGGAGAGCCGATCTATGCGGATTTTGGCGACAAGGATCGGATCTCATTCGAGGACCAGCTTACATTTGAAACGCCAATGGCCTTCGGCAGCTTGATGGCAAAACGGGATCTGTTCGTGGATCTGCCGGATTTTTTTCTCAATCCGCCGTTTCTCGACCGCTATTTCATGGCGGAAATGTCGTTCCACGGCCCGGTTATCAAGGCTCCGGGTAAAATGGGCGCCTATCGTCGCCATGCGGGCGGGATCACGCTCAGCGAATTGATGGCCTCTTACCAAGCATGGTACCGGACATGGGGATTTTATCGGGAACTGAAGGCGCACTTCTCTCCGCGTGGTGACGGCTACTACGATTACATGACCAGATTCGCGATCCGTTTCCTCCTGAGAAAATCGCGACGGCCCCGATGGAGTCTCCGCAATCTCCTCCAGACACTTGGCGCGGCCTGTAAAATGGGCGTCGGCCAGACCATTCTCGCCCTGTGTGAAGCAATGGGAAAAACCAATCCATACGCTAGGAAATGGTGAGACTTCGTCTACGGCGTGAATCACCTCCCAACGCGAAGTTCCATCCATCTAATGTCTCTCAAGAATAAAGCAGTTACCGGAGTAATCTGGACATCGATCAATCAGTTCGGACAGATGTTCATCCAGTTCTTCGTGGGGCTGGTCTTGGCACGGCTTCTGAGGCCGGAGGATTACGGCCTGATGGCCATGACCACCGTCATGATCGCATTCTCGGCCGTGATTTCCGAAGGCGGGATCGGACTCGCCATCGTCCAAAGAAAGAACCTCGACGACGACGACTGCTCGACCGCGTTCTGGCTCAATGCCGGTGCCTCCCTCGGAATGTATGGGATCATGTTCCTTTGCGCGCCGCTGCTGGCCCAGTTTTACAACGAACCCTCCCTCACGCTGCTGCTCCGGGTTGCGGGACTACGGGTGCTGCTTGGAGGCCTTTGCACCTGCCACTTTGCCCGTTTGGAAAGGGACATGGCCTTTCGTCAGGCCACCATCGTCCAACTCCCCTCATTCGTCATTGGAGCGGTTCTCGCGATATGGATGGCCTACACTGGCTGGGGGGTCTGGGCATTGGTCGCATTGAGCCTATTCACAGGCTTGGCCGGAACCATCGCCTCATGGCTCGTTTCCGGCTGGATTCCACGCTGGCGTTTTCGGCGGAGTAGCATGCGGGAAATGATCGGGTTCGGACTCAACATGACCGGGGAACGATTGCTCGAAACGATTTTCACCAACATCTATGTCCTGGTAATCGGTAAATACTTTAGTCCACTCCAAGTCGGTTACTACAACCGGGCACAGCAGTTCCAAAACCTGCCATCCACCGCCATCAACTCGGTCTTCATCCGGGTTCTGATGCCCATGTTCTCCACCATCCAGGCAGACCGCGAGAAACTGCGGGCCGGCTTCATGCAGTCGCTGACTCTGGCCACCATGGCATCCTTTCCGATTTTTGCCGGGATGGCTGCGGTGGCACAGCCGATGGTCGTCTGCCTGATCGGCCAGAAGTGGGAGCCATGCGTGCCTTACTTGCAGATTCTCTGCTTCATGGGGGCATTCATTCCGATCCATGCCCTGAATGTCACGGCCATCCTGTCACAGGGGCGGTCCGGCCTCAGCTTCCATATCTCGATCTACAAGAAATTGTTGGTGATTGTGGCCATTGTGTTCACCGTGGGTCACGGCATCATCCCCATGCTGTGGGGGCAACTGGTGGTGGCCATCCTCTCGATGTTTATCAATATCTGGCCGAACCGCAGCCTGCTCGGCATTTCCATGCGCGAACAAATCGCTGTCTTCACTCCTTATCTCGTGCTTTCCATGGCGATGGGATTCGGGGTGTGGTGGTTGACTCTCGCGCTCCCACTACCTGCCGCCGGCCAACTCGCCGCAGGAGTGCTTGCGGGTGCAGTCATCTACGGACTCGGGCTACGCTTCATCCATCGCCCTGCCCACAAGCAGATTGCCGATCTTATGGAAAGACTGCCGGGCATCGGTCCAGTGGCCAGATTCGTCCTAACATGAGTCTCCCGGAATCGGAGGATCGCCCGCAGCATCGGGATCTCCGCGCTTTCCGTCCAACGGCCATCTCCATTCCATCACACGATGCGCCTCGCTCTTTGTCTGGAATTCCCCCTTCACCAACATGGTGGAGTCGAGGTTCTGGTCTGCGCCTTGCTCGAAGAGCTTTCAGAACACCATGAGATCCATCTCGTCTCCAATGATCACGAACACGCGGTTCTAACTTCCGCGCATGGTGATCTGATCCGGAGTCATTTTCATTGGAACCCGGAAGATCTGGGCGGAACGCAGGTCAACCGACTGCTCGAATGGGCCACGGGACATGAAATCGAGTTGTTCCATTTTCACCTCGGAGGCTCTTACGCCTGGAACGCGAGATCCTGGAGCAATTGTGCCATCACTCGTTGCGCCCGGGCAGGTTTCCCCTGCCTCACCACGAATCATCAGGCGCTGAGCCCCTTCGACGCCAGATTCGACTCAAGACCCCTCGCCCGGCGGCTGACCTCCTTTCTCATGCGCTGGCCGGGGAAGGCCCGCCAGTTGTCCTCAGTCCACAGAGAGATCCATGTTTCACTACATGACCTCAGGATCGGGAAATCGTTGTTTCCGTTTCATCGATCCAAGCTTGATCAGATTTATCATTCCCGTCTCGGGCCTTTGTCCTCTCTGGAAACAAGTCAGAGGAACAACACCAAAATCATTCTGAATCTGGCGACCATCGCATTCCGCAAGGGCCAACATATCCTCGCTGAAGCCTTCGCCCGTATCGCGGCAGAAAGCCCTGAATGGACTCTCCACCTTGTGGGATACCACGCGGAACCATCCTGCGTAGAGCAAATCAAAAGAATCGCACAAGACCACAAAATCGAACACCGGATTCATCTGCCGGGTTCCACCCCCAATCCGCTCGAACTTCTCAAGTCCGCCGAAATTTATGTGCAACCTTCCCTTCTCGAAGGACTCGGCCTTTCGCTTCAGGAGGCAATGCTCCATGGTTGCGCCTGCGTCGGCTCGGGCACCGGAGGCATCCCGGAACTGATCCACGATCCGTCCGTGGGAATAATCTTCAAAACCGGCGACGTGTCAGCACTTGCCGATGTTCTCCGCAATTTGATCCGTGATGAGAATCTCCGCCGGAAACTCGGAGAATCCGCGCGTGCCTCGATCCTCTCGCGTGGAATGACCCGCCAAGCCATGGCTTTCTCATACGAAAAGCATTATACAAAAATGATCCAGCCCATATGAATGCCACTCAAAAATTCGCAGTCGCGTGCCCGGTTCGCAGCGTCTGTGATCACCACGCGAAGGTTTTTGCCAAGATTGGTCGGCTTCAAGGCCACTATTTGGGAACCAGACGCGGAGCGCAAGGGATTCCCGAGGCGCTTTCCAGAAGATTTCCCATTGTAGGGCTAATCTCATATGCAGGAGCTAAAGCCATGCCTCTCAAGGGCGAATCCGTCAAAGTCGCATGTTTCCCACTTTTCGACTGGTGGGTGAAACGCCAATTACCCGAAGGAACGGCGGTTTTTTCAAGCTATGGGTACACTGTGGAGTGTTTCAAGAAGGCCCGGCAGACAGGAGGCATGACCCTTCTGGATGGTGGCAACTCCCATCCCGCCAATTTCTGGAGAGTCGTGACCGAGGAGCATCAACGATGGAATGTGGATGTCGCCCCCTACCCGAAGACTTGGAACGAAAGGGGGTTGAGATCCGTCGAACTTACCGACTGGGTGTTCAGTCCGAGTTCCTATGTCACGAATTCATTCATTGAGCGTGGTTTCCCGGCGGAGAGGGTTCTATCCCTGCCCTATCCCATCGATCTCACCCATTTCTCGCCCGATCCGCCCGCAAACATCCCGAAATCGCCCCTGAAAGTCGTTTGCACAGGTGGTGTTTCCCTGCGCAAGGGTTTTCCATACCTGTTGGAAGCCATGAGATTGATCCGCAAGGAGAGGGATGCGGTTCTCATGCTCACCGAGGGGGTTCACGAGTCCATGCTACGCTTGATCCATCAGTATCCTGACGTGCCGATCGATTGGGCTCCCCGCCTCAGTCATGACAAACTCGGCCAACGTCTGAAGGAAGCACATGTTTTCGCACTGCTCTCTTTGGAGGATGGATTCGCGCTGACCGCCGCGGAAGCGATGGCCTGCGGAGTTCCCGTAGTTCTCACCCCGAACACCGGCTTTTCGGATTTCGTGGTCCCCGGAAAAAACGGTGAGATCGTTCCCATCCGTGACCCTCAATCTGCGGCCGATGCGATCATTCGCTGTTACGAACTCAAAACCTCCGGGCAGGCATTTGTCGATACCGATCTCAAATCCTCACTCTCTTTTGAAACATTCGAACGGAAGCTGATGACACACCTGGAAATTATCGACAAATTGGGACCACGCGCAATCTGAACACCACTCCAAGCCTCACAATGGATTCGAGCATTCATCCTCATAAAAACTCCGCCCTTTCGGAATTCTCCTGGGACGGGATCGTACCACCGAAACCAGCAGAACCCGCCAAAGTGGGTCTCTTTCGTTTCATCTACAAGGCCACACGAAGGAACCCCTCCGTGGACACCTTCCTGACGGGCTTTCTGCCACATCTCAAAATGTTGCCGACGGTGGCGGCGGAACGCGCTGTTCCCGGCTTCTCGACCAGCAAGGTGAACATCTGTGATCTCCCTCGCGGCCAATGGGCCACCCCGTTAGTGGACACCCTCACGGTCATCAAGGCCGCAAAGGGTTTCGAATCGAAGAGACTCCTTGAAATCGGCAGCTACAAAGGTTCGACCGCGCTCCTGCTCGCACAAAACACCGATGCCGATGTCAGGATCTGGACACTCGATATGGATCCCCAGCACGGCGAGGCCTACCGCGGCACGGAATATGAAAAACGAATCCATCGCGTCGTAGGCAAGGCCACCGTTGGAGCGCTAGAAGGCCATGGCTCCTTTGACTTCATCTTTGTGGACGCGGATCACGACTACGCCTCAGTTTTCGAACACACGGTGGTGGCGTTCCGCCACCTAGCTCCGGGAGGTGTCATACTATGGCACGACTACCATCAGAACAACTACCTGCATGGTGCGAACGGAATTGGTGAAGCACTGCACATGGTTTCGAAAAAATTCGGCCGCAACATTGTTTCCATCGAAGGAACCACCCTTGCCATCTATTCCGAACATCTGGATTGGGAAACCGCTTCACTTGAATCTTACGACGACAGCCCGGAGGATTCGGATCCGTGGAGCGACAGGAAGATCCGCCACATTTGATTCCGGAACTCGGCCACGGCTCCCACATGAAAACCCTATTCTTCATCTTGCTGCGCGGTATCTCCTTATGAGTTCTCCACTTGAAAGGCTGCGAACTGGCTCCCGGAGTGATCGTCAACGGACTGCCACACGTGCGTTGCAAAATTGGCGGGCGCATTCCGATCAGAGAAGAAGTGAATATCAACGCATTCCCCTGAAGGGGCGTTCGGTGACAGTGTCATTAGCTACATTAGTTCAGTGTTATCAATGAATATGCCGCCTCGTTCACTGCCTGTCGGTAATTCAGCCAAGCTAATTCGCAAATTTCAAATTTCAGAATATGAAGGATAGTCCACGCACTGGCGAACCTATCGAATGTCTGGATGGACTGCGTGGTGTCGCAATCATATTAGTAGTCATCCACCACTGTTTTTATTTCCCTCCAACAGTTCCGTATTCTGAAGCTCTGACGGGACTGTTACAGGGCGGACGCCTCGGAGTAGCGATCTTTTTCGTACTAAGCGGCTTTCTCATGGGTTTAGTTATTTTTAGGGACAGGGAGTCGTTCAATCTCCGAAACTATGCCATCCGCCGCTTTGCTCGTATCTACCCGCCCTTTTTTCTTTCTCTCTTAGTGGCAGCAATCGTGGCTTTGACTTTAGGCCAGTCGATTGGTGGTGTGATACAGTCGGTGATGTTACACTTGTCGTCGCTGGCAAACTGGATAGATCCAAAAGTACAATTAAATGAAGTTTATTGGTCTCTTCTCATCGAAATTCATTTTTATATCCTGCTCCCACTCGTTCACCAGCTATACAAAGCTACAACAGGAAATCCCGCAGTCTGGACGGTTCTCACATTCGGTATTCCACCTCTAGCTTACAGGGTCGCTACCCATTACTCGGAACACATTTTAGGACAAGGATGGGTAGGATTTGATTTGGCAACACCCAAGAGGATGGACTCGTTTTTCTTCGGTCTCCTTTTCGCATGGCTCTATTTAAGCGGCTTTGGTAATCGGCTATCCACAAACCAACTCGGGAAGATATGCGGGCTGGGTGCCTCTCTCATTATCGTTTCGCTCTTGGCATACGGAATAACTTTTGTTTCCCCTCTCCTTGTAAGTGCGAATTCACCGGCATTTTTCCTAGAGCTGGGCTACATGGGGTGCCAATTAGGAACTTTTGCTCTTCTCTTTATGACGTTCAACCGCACAGGTTTTTGGGCGCGTTTGTTATCGAATGGCTGGCTCAAATTCTGTGGATTGGTTTCCTACGAATGGTATCTTTTCCATTTTCTCACCGCGCGTATTTTCAGAAAACTTCTGCCATCCGGATCAGTACCCATTTACTTTGTCAAAATGCTCGTTCCTATCATCGGTAGTTTGATCGTATCCGCTCTGGTTTACCGCTATTTCAGCCAGCCAATACAAAATCGACTTCGCAGGAATATCACTCGCGTCACTTTATGAAAACAACTCGCGTGGCCATCCTCGCCGGGTTTCCCCTCAGCGCCCTGTCAGGCGGACCCGTGGGGCATGGCGGTGAATACGATTGCCTGGGGAAACCCGGCGGCGATCATCCGCCGCATTACGGCAGCAACCACACGCTCATCCTTGTAGAGGAAATCTGATCCTCGGGAATCCCTCGGCCATGATCATGAAACTGGATTCACCAGACCTTCGATCCGATAACCGCGAATATTCATTCGCCTGCTAAGTGTATCCATGCATACGGTGACTTCAATTTTCGGTTCCGTAGCAGCGTGCCTGCTCGTCATGTATTCTGGAATTGTGACCGGGGCTCCCGAACCGTTCGGGCTTGATTTACAGTTACTCCAATCCGGCTGGTCCAGTATCTCTTGGCAGGGGGATTCCGGAAAGTTTTATGAACTGCAGGTGTCCGACGACCTCAAAAAATGGGTGCCTGCGGATGGCTTTCCCCGAAACGGCTCACCCACTCCGGCTATCGAGCTTTTCGAACCCGCACAACGAAGGTTCTTTCGCATGGCGACAACCGACAATATAATGGACCTCCTTTATCCAGAGGTAATCGCCTACAAGTCGGCAACGGGAATCAGCTTGGAGGCGGCCTTGGAGATTCAGTATTTCCTCGGTCGGCTTCGCTTTGCGGGCGTGGAGCCCGCCTTGTTCTGGGTGGGTGGCACTCGCTACGGATCAGTCCAAGGAACAACCATTCGTGCCGTCATCGGCGGGAATGGCACGCGCATCAATGGGCTTGGTGCGCGTGGAGAACGCCATGAATCGTTAGACGGCAATCAGGGAATCCGCTTTCCCAATCCGCTCAAGAACGCATCCCAAACGAAGGTCGGCTATTTTGTCGGTGCGGCACCCGCTGGAACCTCTGGAGCCGGTGCGCTGATCAGCGGTGGAGATTTCAATCCCAAGGGCCCACTGCTGCTGGCCAACGGCGGCCACGGTTCCTTCAAAGTTTACAACCCGACGGGAGCGACGATTCCCCTTTCCAACTATGGCGGCTTCGTCCGCGCCAATGACTTCACCCCCTATGTGGGAGGAGTTTATGATGGTAAATACTCGATCCTGTGCGGAATAGGAAAGTGCGCTGGCAACCCCGTGGACCCGCTCGTTAACTCGGGTATGGATCCTGTCCTGTTCCCCGGAAACGCATTCGTTAACAACAAGGACTTCGTGGACGTGGGTTATCCCGGTTTCTCGGGAAAAATGTACTTCGCGGTCATCACCGCCGCCGATCTCACGGACAACAAAACCGCATACGAACTGATTTCTATTCCACGAAGATCCGGCTGGGGTTCCTACGGCCACAAGACTGCGGTGGTTTTCCTCGGGGATTCCATCATGAATTGGTCCAACGAACACATCTGGAACTCGGACGCATGGTCTCATAAAGCGGGAGGTCAGTGGAACAGGAGCTGTGCCGCCTTGCTGGGGAACGCCACGGGGGATGGCAATCCCCAACAAATCATCTACTACGAGAAAGGAGCCCAATACGCTCTGGACACCCGGACTTGGGACAATCTCTACTATGTCTGCGGTTCCGGCGGGCACTATCCGGTGATTCCGCACTTTTCGGAAAACCCGCTTACAACAGCGGCCAAAGCCTCGATTGACGCATGGGTAAACGAATACCAAACGCGCATCGCCCTTCCTGCCGCACAACGGGGTGCCCACGTGGTTCAGATGACTTATTTATACGGCTGTCCGCAAAGATACAATCCTCCCGAAGCACCCGAGGGCGTGCGCACGTTCAGTGACTACTTGGCGGCAAGACAAATCGAAACTGCTCTGTCCGCCGGATTCACTGTCTTTGACGCATATCGCATTCCCCAGCTCTACGCCCCGCTGCCGGCCTTTTACTCCGATTCAATCCATCCCAACCTTGCTGGTAACCGGCTCATCGCGCAGGAGTTCGCGGCAAGTGTCGCAAACCCGGCAAGCACCGCGCCACGCTCTCTTTCCCGCCCGGTACTCACAGGATCAGCCAATGTGGGAGCCACCCTCACGGCCGATTCCGGTGCCTGGGAATTCAACCCGCTGTCGATTTCCTTCCAGTGGATGCGCGATGCCACGGACATCCCGGGCGCGGCTTCGGCGCTCTATCAGATCCAGCCTGCAGACGCGGGTTCGAACCTTTCCTGCCGGGTGACGGCAAGCAACGCTTCAGGTTCTGCGGAAAGAACATCGGCACACAGTCCACAGGTGGGTCCGTGAGCCATTTCGCGCGGTAGG
>JACMMB010000042.1 GCA_014379305.1 Akkermansiaceae bacterium | reverse complement strand
TTTTCAAATTCGAGAAGTTCCATGATGGTGGGAAATGTCCAAGCGGTATGATTCTTCTATTTCGTTGTCTTGCGTATTTCAACCTCGTTATTGGTGCGGGTGAGAAGGAAGAGTTCTTCGATATCGGCTTCGAGGAGAAAAATTCCGTGCGGCGGGTTCTCCAGATCTTCTTCAGGGGATGAAATCCGGACGGCCGGGTTTTTTATGAGTATCGATTTTGACGCGGCGCGGTAGTTTTTGGCGGTGGATAACACGTTTTTTCCATCAAGGGTCGCCAAACGTGAAGCGATGGTGGTCTTGCCATTTCGCAGGGTAATTCCGTCCATACTGAGAATCGGGTATTCGCAGACGAATTTGGCGCCGTCCCAGAGTGAAAGCGATTTCCGTTGTGGCTCGATGAGAAGCCGATAGTTGAGCGGCATCGTTAAAATGTCATCGCCCGGCTGTAGATTTTTCAGCTCCATCATGCCGTTGAGGTGCATGAGCATGTCTAGGGAGGTTTGGTTGCGATCCGCGATGGCGAAGTAAGAGTCGCCGCGTTTCACCTGGTATTGGGATTTTCCGGTGGTGAAATTGCTGGCTAGGATTTCGTCCAAGTTCATTTCGCCCACAATACGACGGGCCGTCGGAGCGACAGGAGATGAGGGGAAGACATTGACGATGGCCATGAGTTTTTCGCGTCCTTCGGAAACCTGGCCCATGGCGATGAGTTCGTGGGCCTTTTGGAAAGCGCGGTCGCCGGGTTCGAAATCGGGCATTTCGGCGGCATCAAGCATTTTAGCAAAGTCTTCTTCCGGCTGGGTGCGAAGCACGGTGCCGGCCTCCGGGATGATTTTCTCGAAGATCCCGCCGAGTGGCTTGACGGTAATATGGTAGGCGAGGGCGGCGGTGAAGGCGATCACTCCGCCGACGGCGAGTCCCGCGATGATCTTTATGAAAATCCAAATTTTCATATCCGGATGCAGATATCAGATCAGTCCCTTGCGCTTGAAATCGAAGGCGTTGATCTCGTGTGAACGGAGAATCATCTCGCAGGAAAATTTGAGAATAGAGACTTCCCATGTGTCGTCCACGCCTTCGATGACAGCGCGGGAGGGGTTGCCGGTGCGGCGAATATCCTCCATGACGCGGTCCCGCACGGCTTCCAGCGAGTCAGTGAGAATCTCCTCATGCACCGCGCCCCGTTTGAAACGGAAACCGTACTGGAGAAACGCCAGGTCACGGCCTTGTTCCTTCAAACGTTCCACCAAGGATTCGAAACGCGCGCGCGCGGTCGCATCGAATCCCTCAAGTTCGATGTTACGATACGGTTCGGGACGCAGGATGCGGGGCTTCATGGCCTCGACCTCGCCGGTGCGGATCCTGACTTTTCCAACCTGGTCCATGAGCTCGCTAATGAGCTGGAATTCAAAACGTGTTTCACCAAAGGTCTGGATGCGATGATCGGGTTCATGGATTACACGGGTGGTTTCCATGGCATATTGGATGTCGTCCTGGCTAAGCATGAGATTGGTTATGTCCGCGCGGATTGCGGAATGGAGAATAGGTTAAGTCGGGTCGTTTGACTCCGGGGCGAGTGAGTATCCACCTGATGCCGCGTTATGCAAAGAAAAGGGCGGAAGCCTTTCCGGCACCCACCCTTGGATTGGATTAAAACGCATCCCGCGCAATCAGCTTTTCTTGCTGGTGATGAAATCAACCACATCCTTGACGGCTTGGAGTTTCTCCGCCTCGTCATCAGGAACCTCAACGTCGAACTCTTCTTCAAGAGCCATGACGAGCTCAACGGTATCCAGCGAATCCGCGCCTAGATCTTCTACGAACTTAGCCTCTGAAGTGACTTGGTCGGCGCTGACGCCGAGCTGATCCACAATGATATCCTTAACCCGTTCTTCGATTGATTTGTCTGACATGTGTTGAGTGTTGTGAGTTGGTGTTGAAAACGGTTACTTCCTAGGAGGCTGGCTTGGCAATCATGAAAACCGCCAAACGGGGAAAAGGGGCTGATAATTCAGATTCTAAGCGGTTTCGGAGCTGGCCGCGGACGATTTTGGTTCCCCCAAGGTAGTGTATTCGATGATTTCTCCTGAGAAATTGGCGCGGATTTTACGCATCAGATTTTCGGCTGGTTCGTCCTGTTCCTTTTTGAACCCGCCATAGGTGAGTCCGTCGATGCGGGCACGGCCAGGCCCGCCTTGGCCGTCATAATCGATCAGGGCGATGCCTTTGGTGTCCCATTTCCTCAGATCGAGGACTTTCATATCGGCGTAAGGAATGCGTTTGCCCTGCTGGGTGGTCAGCGCCTGATCATCGGCGCTGATGGAGCGGAAAATCGTGCGTATCAGGAAAAACAGGGTCACTAGAAATAGTGCGGCACAGATGCAAAAAACGATTATCTGCTCGTGGATTTTTTTGGCATCGAAGGGGTGTTCGGGTGGATTCTTATTCATTTTCATCTCGCCCGAGTATTCCTGCCACAGGAGATGGGCTTGAAGCGGTTTCATTTTTTCGTAATCCCTGAGGATTGCGGGCCAAGGGATCGGGACTTTGGTTCCTACCGGCAGGACTTCGGGGTCGGATGGCACTTTGATTTCCTGTTTGTCTGCAAACTCCTTCCACTGTGCCGGGGTAAGCTGACCCTCAGAGTTCATTTTGGAAAATTGGTCACTGGCAGGCTGAAAGGCGGCGTGAAGATAGAATTCCAGGTTTTTCTTCCGATAGCCGGTGGTGCCGTCGATATAAAAGAGGACGGAAAAGACGCCGAACATGGCGAGCATGGCCACGGCGCGGAGTAAGAACCAAGGGGTTGGCTTGCATACAATCTGCTCAGGGGGTTTCATAAGCTAATGTCAGAAAAGTTCGGGAACAGCGGATTGGCAAGCAGCATCGACACATGTGCCCATTCTTTCCATCGCTTGGGGATTTTTTTCCATCAAACCGGGAAGCATGGTTTTTTTTGGCCGAATCAATTATCGAAGACCACGGAGGAGAAACTCGGTGTTGGTTTTGGTGCCTTTGAGGTTTTTAAGCAGGGTTTCTATGGCATCGCCAATGGGCAGTCCGGCAAGCTGGCGGCGGACGTCGATTACTTTGACGAACTCGTCGGGATGGTAAAGCCGGTCGTCATTCCGGGTTCCTGATTGAGGGATGTGGATGGCCGGGAAAACGCGGCGCTCGGCGAGCTCGCGGTCGAGGCGGACTTCCATGTTGCCGGTGCCTTTGAATTCCTCGAAGACGACGTCGTCGAGGCGGGATTCTGTTTCGACAAGGGCGGTGGCCAATATGGTGAGCGATCCTCCATTTTCGATGTTGCGGGCGGTGCCGAAGAATTTGCGGGATTTCTGGAGGGCGGCGGGGCTGACTCCGCCGGAGCCGATCGGTCCGCCCTGCATGGCGGAGTTGTGGCCGCGGGCGAGGCGGGTGAGCGAGTCCAGAAGGAGAATGACGTGTTTACCCTGCTCGACCATCCGCTTGGCGCGGTCGATGACTAGATCGGCAACCTGGGCGTGGCGCTTCGGCGCTTCATCGAAGGTGGAGGCGTAAACGCGGGCGCCGACCGTTTCTTCGAAGTCGGTGACTTCCTCCGGCCGCTCGTCGAGGAGCAGGATGACGAGCTCGACTTCGGGATTGTTGGCCTTGATCGATTTGGCAATTTGCTTGAGGAGGATGGTTTTGCCGCCACGTGGCGGGGCGACGATCAGGCCGCGCTGGCCTTTTCCGAGAGGAGCGATGAGGTCGATCACGCGGACGCCGAGAAACTCGGTTCCTTCTCCTTCTAGGTGGATGCGACTGTCGGGGAACATCGGGGTGAGCTTGTCAAAATCGGTAGGCTCCTGCCATTGGACGGCGGGTTTGCCTTCAATTTCGAGGATCTCGGCGGTCGTGAGAAATTTGTCGCGCTGGACGGGCGGGCGGACTTTGACCTTGATTAATTGGCCGTTACGAAGGTTCGCGTTGGTGAGGACAGGACCGCCGATGTGGATATCATCCTGGGATTGACGGAAGGAACGTTCCGGATCGCGAATCATGGCGAAGTGTTCTTTTCCAAATTCCAGGACGCCTTCGCAGGTAACATTCGAGCCGTTGGCAACGAAGAAACAGATGATTTCGTAAATCAACTGGGTTTTTGAGATGCCGCCCTGGATGCGGGGAGGAATTTGCTCGGCCAGTTCCTGAAGCTCCGAGAGGGATTTCAGGCGAAAGTCGTTGAGATTGATGTTTTCCGGAACCGGATAGGTGGCGGGTTCCTGCTTGGTGGAAGCTTGGGCAACCGCCGTGGCGATTTCCCCCGCAGGAGCTTCGGGTGTTTTTTCGGTGGTGTCTGACATGGAAAGTGGTGGGAAATTTTTGCAGAATCGCTGGACCTGGGCCGTGAGGGTCTCGGGTGCGCCGTCGTTCCAAAAAACGATGTCCGCGCGGGCGATTTTTTCCTCAAGCGGGATCTGTGCTGCGAGAATGGACTCGATCAGGGAATTGTCCCAGCCATTGCGGGCCTTGAGTCTTGCGATCTGGGTGGCGCGGGTGGTGGAGACGGTGATTGCCTGAGTCTGGCCGAAATCGAAGCCGTTTTCAAAGAGGAGCGGGACATCCGCAAGGAAGCACCGCGCCCCGTCTTTAGCAGCTTGGGCGCGGAGGGCAAGACATTCCTGCCGGACGTGGGGGTGGAGGACGCGCTCCAGAAGCTTGCGCTGTTCAGTGTTTCCGAAGACTTGCTGACGGAGGTTTTCACGAATGATTTTACCGGTTTCAGGGTCGATGATGCCAAGACCAAACAGCGTTTTGAGTTCGGCGGTGATTTGTTCGTCGGATTCGAGGAGGTTGCGGACAGAGGCATCGCAATCAAAAATGACGATGTCCGGGACGAAGTGCTGAAAAAGGCGGGTGACCGTGGATTTGCCGGTGGCAATGCCGCCGGTCAGGGCTAGGGTGATCATGTTTTTTAGAGCATGGTGCGGCAGGGGGACACTTAACTCAATTGGGTTTCCGTGAGGAAGCGATAGGTGCCGTTCTCATTGTAGAGGGAATCGTGGGTGCCCGATTCAACGATTTTTCCCTTCAGCAGGACAATAATTTTGTCGGCGTGGCGGACTGTTGAGAGGCGGTGGGCGATGACGAGGGACGTGCGGTTTTGCATCAGGCGCTCGAGCGCCTGGTTGACCAGGCGCTCGGATTCCGAATCGAGGGCGGAGGTGGCCTCGTCGAGGAGGAGGATTTTGGGGTCGGCGAGAATGGCGCGGGCGATGGCGATGCGCTGGCGCTGGCCACCGGAGAGTTTGGTGCCGCGCGGGCCAACGAGAGTTTGGTAGGAATCGGGGAGAGCGGAAATAAAGTCGTGGGCGTTGGCCTGCGTGGCGGCTGCATGGATTTCCCCGGCGGTGGCTCCGGGCTTTCCGTAGGCGATGTTTTCGTGAATCGTCCCTCCGAAGAGCATCACTTCCTGGGGCACGATGGCGATTTGTGAGCGGAGGGTTTGGAGAAAGATCTCCGTGGCGTCGGTACCGTCAAAGAGAAGTTTTCCGGAAGTGGGGTCGTTGAAGCCGAGGATGAGCGAGAAGAGTGTGGATTTTCCGGCGCCCGAGGGGCCGACAATCGCGGTGCGCTGGCCTGCGGGGAGATGGAGGGTAATATCGTTGAGGACGGGAACTTCGGGACGGGAGGCGTAGGTGAAGCTCAGGTTTTCGAATGAGATCTGGCCGGTGATTTTGGCGGATGAGGAGCCATGTTCCCGCTCGGTAGGGGTGGTGAGCAGCTCGCGGAGGCGCTCGGTCGCACCGGAGGTTTGTTGGATTTGGGAGATGATTTCCGGAAAGGAGCCGAGCGATGCGCCCACAAAAATCGAGAACAGGATGAAGGAGGAGAAGTTGGTCCAGGAGATCTGGCCGGTGGCATACATGCGGGCTCCATACCATACAACGAAGGCGATGGTGCCGAAGAGCACGAAGATGATGAAGGATAGGAATGCGGCGCGGGCGCGGGCGCCAAGTAGTGTTACGGCGAGAAAGGATTGGAGGGCGGTGTGATATCGATTCTGCTCGAACGGCTCGTTGGTAAACGCTTTGACGTCGGTAATGTTTTGAACGGATTCTTCGATGACAGTGGAGGCGTCGGCGAGGGATTGCTGGGCGGACTTCGAATGAATACGGACTTTTCTGCCGAACAACGCGATCAGCAGGACGACGACCGGAATACAGCCGAGCATGACCAGGGAAAGTTTCCATGAGGCGGTGAAAATGAAGATCAAGCCGCCGATGAGAATGACGGTCTGGCGGACGGCTTGGGGAACAGTGGAAATCAGTGTTTCGCGGACGAGAGCGAGATCGGCGGATACGCGGTTGCTGAGAGAGCCGGCCCGCTGATCCTGAAAATACGGGACGGGCAGGCTGAGGAGATGTTTGAAGAGATCAGCGCGAAGGTGGTTTAGAGCGGATTCGCCTGCCTTGATGAAACCCTGGACGCGGAAATAGGCGATGGTCGCCTGAAGGAACAGGACCGCGAGGAGTTTCAGGATGATGTCGTTGATCCGCGCGAGAATAAGCTGGGGAGCAACGTCGTTTTGAAGGGCATCGGCGGGGTTGCCGATAAGTTCCTTGAGGAAATAAGGAAAAGCGAGCGCCAGGCCGGCCGTCACAAAAAGCGCGATGAGCGAGGGGATGAAAATCCTCTTCTCACGAAATAGATAGGAGAGGATCCAGCGATTGGGGGAGATGGGAGATTTGTTTACCGCCACGGGCATGACGGAGAGAGGAGACTATGAAAAGCAGCGCGTCAATGGCGTGGAGGATACCCGGCATCCTTTATCTTCTGCGGCGGAGTGCGAAAGGAATGGAAAGCAGGGAAAGTAGGGCGGTTCCGGGCTCAGGAACAATGGCGGCGATCTGGGTGGTGTATGAGCTTACTTTTACGAAAATATTAAGATCTCCGGTGCCGGGGGCGACCAGA
>JACMMB010000041.1 GCA_014379305.1 Akkermansiaceae bacterium | reverse complement strand
TGAAGGGATGGTGCGGGCGGCGGGCGCATGCTTGGAAAGGGATTTGAGAAGTCTGGAGAATCTGGAATGCGTGAAGGAAGTGAGGGGGCGGGGAATGATGATGGGGGTGGAGGTGGACAGCAGCGAGCGGGCGCTGGGTGCGGTCAAAGGTTTGCTGCGGGACGGGGTGCTGGCTTTGCCGGACGGGCCGACGGGGAATGTGGTGGCGATGACTCCGCCGTTTGCGATTTCCGCGGAAGAAATCGCTTTTGCAGTTGGAAAATTGAGCGCCAGGCTGCAAATGGAACGCGGTTGAGCGGTCTTCGCCACTTGCCCTGCCCCGGATGATCCGTTAGCTAATCCTCAACTCCCGATCCCGCACCCTTTGCTTCATCTCAATCCGACACCTTTCACCCTGTGGTTTGGAATCATCGTCCTGATTGGTGTGGCGTGGCTCTGCTTCATTTCATGGAAACGCAGCCCGCAACGCAAGCGGACGGCGGCGCTTGAAGCATTGCGGTTTTTCATCGTATCGCTGGTGGTGGTGCTGCTGTGGCAGCCGGAGTGGCGGACGATTATCAATCCGACGACCAAGCCCAAGATCGCCATTTTGTGGGATGACTCGAAATCGATGGCGACGCTGGATGCGCAACTACCGGCGATACTCTCGGGCAGTGAAAATGAAATTATCTCCCGGAAGGACTGGGTGGCGAAGGCGCTGGCCTCGGAATTGTGGACGCCGCTGCGCTCGAACGGCGCGAACGATTTGATCTCGCGGCCTTTCGCCAGTGCGGAGGAAGGCGCCCTTTCGGGCACCGATCTCAATCAGCCTCTTGCCGACTTGCTGGAGGATGAAAACAATCTCCGCGCGGTCGTGTTGCTGAGCGATGGCGACTTCAATCTTGGCGATCCACCGGTGGCCGCGGCCCAGAAATTCCGGCTGCGCGGGGTGCCGATTTTCACCATCCCGGTGGGAAGTGAAACGCGCCTGCCAGATCTGGACATGCTTACCGTGACGGCTCCGACCTATGGGATCGTCGGGGAGAACGTGCAGATTCCTTTCACAATCCGTTCTTCGCTGGATCGACAGGTGCGGACGATCGTCAGGCTGCGCGATGAATCCGGCCGGGAACGCACGAAAAGCATTGTCCTTGCTCCAAATGCGGAGAACTACAATTCGATTTTATGGCGCTTGGAAAAGGAAGGCACGTCCACTCTCACCCTTTCAATTCCGGTCGAGGATGGGGAGCTGGTTGCTGCGAATAATTCCCACAAGTTTACGATTTCCGGGCGACCGGAGCGTATTCGGGTGCTGATCATCGAGACCTTGCCGCGCTGGGAATACCGCTTTCTGCGCAACGCGCTTTCCCGCGACCCGGGGGTGGAGCTGTCATGCCTTTTGCTGCGCCCGGATCTGGGTCCCGCCGAGGGAAAAAACTATATTGCGGAGTTTCCGAAAACCCTCGAAGAACTCTCGAAGTTCGACGTGGTGTTTATCGGCGATGTTGGCCTTGGCGAGAATCAACTGTCCAAAGAGCAGTGTGCCCAAATCCGCGGCCTCGTCGAAAATCAAGCGTCCGGGGTCGTGTTTCTCCCCGGCTCCCAAGGCAACCAGTTTTCCCTGCTGGATACCGAACTGTCCGATCTTATCCCGGTGATCCTTGATGACAAAAGCCCCAAGGGTTTTCCTGAATCACTCGCAACTCCCCTGAATCTAACCACCGAGGGACGCGCGTCCCTGCTCACGATGCTGGGAGACTCCGAGGAGGAGAATCCCGAAATCTGGCGGCGGCTGCCAGGATTTTTCTGGCACGCCCCTGTTGTCCGCGCCAAAGGCGGCACCGAAGTCCTCGCTGTCCATGCGAACCGCCGCGGCCCCTACGGCCCCATTCCCCTGCTGGTCACAAAAACCGCGGGTGGAGGCAAGGTTCTTTTCATGGGCATCGACTCGGCGTGGCGCTGGCGGCGCGGTGTTGAGGATGTTTATCACTATCGCTTCTGGGGCCAGGTCGCACGATGGATGTCGTATCAGAGGAATATGGCCGCCGGCCAGCGCGTGCGACTGTTTTTCACTCCCGAGAGACCGGAGCCGGGAGCCACCGTTACGCTGAACGCCAACGCGTTTGATAACAACGGCGCACCTCTGAAGGAAGGCACTGTCTCCTTGGATATTGTCGCGCCAAATGGAAAAACGGAGCGCATCGAGTTGCAGAAAAACGAATCCGAGTGGGGGGCATATACCGGCCGTTTCCGGATCGACCTTCCCGGTTCCTGGAGGCTGCGAGCGACCGCCTCCGGCGCCACGGACATGCCTACGGAAACCATCATTTTCGCGCAAGGTGTTGATATTGAGAAAACCGGCCAGCCAGCGCGACCTGCGATTCTTGAGGAAATCGCCAAGGTTTCCAAGGGCCGGAATATCCTTCCCGAGCAACTGGCGGATTTGATCAAGGATATTGATGCCTTGCCGGAGCCCAGGGCGCTTGAAAACCGCATTCCGCTTTGGTCACATTGGGCAACCATCGCGACACTGGTTTTGCTATTGGGATTATTCTGGATCGGAAGAAAGCTCAACGGGGCTTTTTAGATGGGGCAATCAAATTGGATGCAAGGCATTGCATTCCGCATGAAAAATTGGGGGTCTGTGTCAAATTGGTAAATCTGAGTATCGCGCAATGCCTTCATCTTGAGTTATTAAGTGGATCACATGAGTGATTTCGCTGTGGGATCGGATCCTGCTAGATCGGTTTAGACCATCCTAAACAATATTAT
>JACMMB010000040.1 GCA_014379305.1 Akkermansiaceae bacterium | reverse complement strand
GCCAGGCGATCACCCGCTCCATCGCCGACCAGGCCCGGACCATCCGCATCCCGGTGCACATGATCGAGACGATCAACAAGCTGATGCGCGTGCAGAAGCAGCTCGTCCAGGAATACGGCCGCGAGCCGTCGCCCGAGGAAATCGCCGAGGAAATCCACCTGCCCGTCGAACGCGTCCGCGCCGTCTTGAAAATGGCCCAGCAGCCGATTTCCCTGCAAGCGCCCGTCGGTGATTCGGACGACACATCCTTTGGCGACTTCATCGAAGACAAGGCCGCCGACAACCCGATGGAAGAAGCCGGTTTCTCGATGCTCAAGGACAAGATCAAGGACGTGCTCGACACGCTTACCGAGCGCGAGCGCGAAGTCCTCGAACAACGCTTCGGCCTGAAAGATGGCTACAGCCGCACGCTTGAAGAAGTCGGCCGCCAGTTCCAAGTCACCCGCGAGCGCATTCGTCAGATCGAAGCCAAGGCCCTGCGAAAAATGCGCCACCCGACGCGGATTCGCAAACTCGAAGGCTTCATCGAACTCCCCGGCGCATAGGCCACAGGACCATGCATCGGCGTCTCAAATCTACTGGCCGAATTTTGCGGATAAAATCTCCTCAGTATGACCTCCCCCGAAGACTTCACTAAAATCTCTTCTACCTTCGTCCGTCATCGCAACTGCCTGCTTCTAACTGGCCAGTTCACTCCCATTTACACGGATCATTATCTTCATCTCATCGATCAGGGAATCCGCTACCCCGAAGATCTCGATCAGATGCTCAAGGATTCCATTGCAGTCCTCACTCTCCACCTCGTTGCCCGCCCTTGGGCCGAAACCATTGCTTGGACCGCGAACCTCCGCGCCCCGCGGATCAACCTTTTTGTTACCGGTTCCTCAACTGAGGAATATATCACCGGACGCATTTTCACGGAGGATATCCGTGAGCCCGACCGCAACTTCTTCTATTCCCAAACCACCACTCCGATCTCTTCGGAGCCCCGTCTTTCGACTCTTGAAGTCGACGGGCGCGATCCCCTCCACTGGGTCGCGCAGTATTATGAGCAGTCCGAGCAACGTCCCGCCCGTGCTTTTCGCCTCGATGACGAAAACTTCGCCTTGATCGCCGCCCAACCCGACGCCGATCTCGATTGGCTGGCCCAGCTCGATTCCGAGCAAATATCGAAAATAGACGAAAACGAACAAACCCACCTTTTGGAAACCCGGCGTTTTCGATTCCATTGCGGCTGCACCTTGGAAAAAATTCTTCCCATTCTGGGTAGTTGGCGCGAAAAACCCGACGAACTGTTCGCTACAGCCAGCACCATTACCGTCCAATGCCCACGCTGCGCCGCCTCCTACAAAATCACTCGTGACATGATCTGAAGACCTGTTATCCCGCAGGTTTCCTCAGCTTTGTTCAAAAAAACTTGAACAAAGCTGCCTTTCTCACTACTCAGGCCATGTGGATTTACCCTCCCCTCAGCCTGAAACAGCTTCGGTCGGACTGACTGAGCTGCAACAGCAAATCGTCGATTTCTTCGTTGACGGCGTCCGCGTGCTTGGACTCCCACGTTCGCTGGGAGAGATCTACGGCCTCCTTTTCATTTTACCATCTCCATTATCGCTGGACGATTTGGTTCGTCTGCTTGGCATTTCCAAAGGCTCCGCCAGTCAAGGCCTACGCATGCTGAAAACCCTCGGCGCCGTGCGTGAAGCATCAGGAAACGGCGACCGTCGCACCTATTACGAACCGGCCATCGAACTCAAACCTCTCGTCGGCGGCTTCATCCGCGAGCAAGTCCGCCCTCATCTCGACAGCGGAAAGTTGAAGCTCCAGATCATCTCCGAATCCGCTTCACGCACCGAAAATCCCGCTGAACGGGAATTTCTCACCAAGCGCATCGAACGACTCAAGTCCTGGATGAAACGCGGTGGCCGCGTGCTTCCAATGCTCCAGAAAATCCTCGGACAATGACCTCCAACGAAGCATCCAAACCAGAATGGTTCTGCGTCCGCGCCCAGACCAAACGCGAGCATATTGCCGCCAATCACCTCCGTGAAATCGAAGGCATTGAGGTTTTTTGCCCCCGCATCAAATACCGAAAAGCCACCCGCCGCGGAAAAATCTGGTGGCTGGAACCCTTGTTTCCCGGATACCTCCTCGCCAGATTCGACCTCACGGAAATGGAACGCGCCGTCACTTTTTGCCAAGGCGTCCGCGGCCTCGTCCGTTTCGGTAACAAAATTCCCCACGTCCCCGAAAGCTTCGTCCTCTCACTCGTCCAGCAGGTCGGAAATCAATCATCCGATCAATCCGATGTCATCACCCTGGCACCCAGTATCAAGACTGGTGATGAAATCGAAGTCGCTCACGGACCATTCCAAGGCATGAAAGGAATCATCCTCACCATCGCCCCGGCCGCCGAACGGGTAAAGGTGCTGTTGGAATTTCTAGGTCAGGTTCAACCCATCGATCTCGACCTCTTTTCAATCCTCCTGCCGGATAAACCCTTGCCCACATTTTGAATACTCCCCAAACAACCATCCTTGTTCATTTTTTATTGAACAAAGTTCCTGACTAGCCCTGCATGTCCCAGCCCTCCCGTCTCAGGAGGGGCACCTCCATACCATCATCCATCAATTAAAGGTTTTTTTCCAAACTCGGAAAAATCGACCAAGGGCGGTAGCGTGCCAGCCGGCATTTTTCCCATCACCGCGGTTCTTCCGTGAGAGTTGAACCGCTCAAAAATGAATATTTTGGTCATCGGCTCCGGCTTTTCGGGAATTGTCGCCGCCCATCAGCTCTCCAACGCGGGCCATTCCTGCACAATCGTAGACCGCCGCCCTCACCTCGCAGGCAATGCCCATGACTCTTACGACAAAGCCGGCGTTCTCATTCATAATTACGGACCCCACTACTTTCGTACCAACTCCCAACGCATCCTGGATTATCTTTCCAAATTCACCGCTTGGAACCCGGTCGATTACACCATCAAATCTTTTACCGAAGGGAAATTCTGGCCGTTTCCCATCAACTTGAACACCTTTGAGGTGCTCATTGGAAAGCCCGCCACAACCGGGGATTTCGAGCAATACCTTGCCGCCAACCGCCTCGACATCCCCAACCCGAAAAATTCCGAAGAAGTCATCCTGTCCCAAGTCGGCTCCCGTCTCTACGAATTGTTTTTCGAAGGCTACACGCTGAAACAATGGAAACGCCATCCCCGCGATCTCGATCCATCCGTGTGCGGCCGCATCCCCATCCGCACCAACCGTGACGACCGTTATCTTTCGGAAACTTTCCAAGCCCTCCCGAAGGAAGGTTACACCCGCCTGCTGGAAAATATTCTCGCCGACTCCCCTAACACGACCCTCCGGCTGAATACCGATTTCACCGAAGCGCGCGCCCGCGTCCCCCACGATCACCTTGTTTACACAGGCGCCATCGATGAGTATTTCGGCCGTTGTTTCGGCCCCCTGCCGTATCGCTCGCTGCGCTTCGAGCACGAATCCTTCTCCCGCGAACAGCTTGTCGGACGCGAAACAATCTCCGGAAAACCTGGCTTCTGGCAGCCCGCCATGCAGGTTAATTACCCTTCTGCGGATACTCCCTACACCCGCATCGTCGAGATCAAACACGCCACCGGCCAAAAAATCGACGCCACCACGATTGTCCGCGAATACCCCAGCGACTGGACTTCCTCCGAAGAGCCTTACTATCCCGTTCCCGCAGCCGACGCCACCGCAGCTTACCAAAAGTATGCCGCGCTGGCTGCCGGGGAGAAAAACACCACCTTCATCGGCCGCCTCGCCACCTACCGCTATTACAACATGGATCAGGTTACCGGTATGGCTCTTGCCGCGTC
The DNA here is from genome assembly GCA_014379305.1 of Akkermansiaceae bacterium. Lineage (GTDB taxonomy): Bacteria > Verrucomicrobiota > Verrucomicrobiia > Verrucomicrobiales > Akkermansiaceae > Luteolibacter. The sequence continues at coordinate 339 of JACMMB010000040.1, read as the reverse complement.
TCAAAAACTGATCCGTATTTTCAGTTAGGATAATCCCCGCCAGTCAGCACCCATGACCAAGACTTTCATTTCCGGCCATCGCGGCATGGTCGGCTCCGCCCTCATGCGTAAAGCCGGATCCCTGGGTCGGCAGACACTTGCCGCCACTCGTTCCGAGCTGGATCTTACCAACCAGAACGCGGTCTTTGATTTTCTCGCGACCCACAAACCCGCCACCGTCATCATCGCCGCAGCCAAAGTCGGCGGTATTCATGCAAACTCCACTTACCCGGCCGATTTCATTTACGAGAATCTGGCCATCGCCACCAACCTGATCGAAGGCTCCCGCCGCGCTGGCAT
>JACMMB010000039.1 GCA_014379305.1 Akkermansiaceae bacterium | reverse complement strand
CAGCAGGTTCGAGATCATCACCACATCGATCAGGCCCAGCACGATCAGCATCATCTGTTGCTCCGTCAATCGCGTCGCCTCCGAGATCAGGTGCCGCAGCTCTTTTAAAAACAGCACCACGTAAACCCCCTGCGCGACGATCAGGCCGAGGTAAAGCGGCAGTTGCAACCAGCGCGAACTGAAAATCAGGGAAGCCAGAGGGCTCAGACGGGGTGGGGTTGGTTCTTCAGTCACGGCTGGTGGTAGGAATTGTGGATTCTGCGCCGGATGGCAAGAGCATTGCCGAAAAAAATCCGCGCGCCCCAAGAGACTTGGCTAACATGATCCCATTCTAATGGGTCAATGCGCTCGGGCTTCAATCCTTGTCACCGGCCGGGCGGGAGTGCTTGAATAGACCCGATGAAACAAATCCTCGCGCTGCTGTGCCTGCCCTTGCTTTGCAAATGCGGAAGTAGCGGCTTCGGCGGGACGAGTGTCTCAGATTCGCCAGCCGTGCTCAATGTCTCCGGGTGGGATCCCAAGGAAGTCCAGAAAAGTGGCGATCGCTACAGCCAGCACAATGTCTCGGCCTTTCGGAAAAACGGTGCCCAGGCCCTCATCGCCCGCTCGGCGAAAGGCCCGCTGCTGGATGAGAAGTTCGGTGATTTTCTCAAATCCGCCGACCGCGCGGGCCTGCTGCTAGGTGCCTATCACTTCGTCACCATGGATCAGGATCCGGCGGCGCAGGCGGATAGCTTTGTCAATCGCGTCAGGGCCACCGCCCGCGCCAAAGGCATTTCCCAAAGCAAAATCCTGCTCGTCGGTGATTTCGATACCCTGTCAACCCCGGGCCGCCTGGTCGGTTTCATCCAGCGCATCCACCAGCGCACGGGCGTCTATCCGGTCATTTATTTGGAAAACAGCGATGGCCTGCGTTCGCGCATGAGAGCGGCGAGTCCTGAGCAGAAAAGCGTAATCCGCCGCGCCCCCTATTGGATCGCCTTATACGGTCCCGGCGGCACCGAGCGCACCATGTCGAACGCTGGCGGCCTCACCCCGGACAGCCTCGCTGAACTTTATGGCATCTGGGGCGGCTGGTCGATGTGGCAATACGGAGGGGTGGTCTGGGAAAACGGCGCTTCGCGCGCGAAGCATTACAATACTTCCGCCTGGCGCAGCCCCCGCTTCTTCGGCAGCATCGCCCACCCGATGGAGCGCAGCGTCTTCAAAGGGGACAATGCCGGCCTCCGCGCTTTTTGGAACCGGCATAGCCTGAGTCTTTGAAGTAGTTTGTTTGACGCTCCGCCCCTTGTTTCGTATGGATTGACGGCAGTGAGCATGATCATTGGCTGGCGGGAATGGGTGGAACTGCCCGATTGGTCTTTCAGAATGCGCGCCAAGGCGGATACCGGCGCGCGCAGCAGCGCGATCGACTGTGCTGAAATCACCGATTTGCCCGGAAACCGGGTGCGATTCACCGTCCGCTTGGATCGCAAGGACAAAAAGCTAATTACGCTGGAAGAGGATATCAAAATCCGCAAGCGCGTCCGCAGCAGCTCGGGCCACCCCAGCGAACGCATTTTTGTCGAGACCACCCTGCGGCTCGGTGAAGTCGAAAAACGCTTCGTGGTCAGTCTGGTCTGCCGCAAAAGGATGATCAACCGCCTCCTCCTCGGCCGCGAAGCCTTGGGCAATGATTTTCTCATCGACAGCTCTGTCGACCACTGGGCGACCCCGAGGAAACGGGAAAAAAAATCCGCAGTGGACTGAAATTTTTCTGCCGGGATTTAAAGTTCAAACAGCATCCCCTGGCCGCCTTCCATACTATCCACTGAGTGATCGCCGGATAGCCCCAATACGCCGAAGCGGCTCCAACATTCCAGGAGGTCCGGTGCGTTGTCCTTGGATTTCACCGATAACAGGGCCTGCCCCAGGCCCGACTCGAAAAAGTCCCACCGCATCGCAAGCTCGGCGGGGTCCATTTCAGGCAAGGCCCGCGCCAAGCTTTTCAAATACCGATGGCTCACGTTTTTGCGTTCCAAGGAAAGCAGCTCCGGGAGGTTCCCATCCTCAATCACCTGCACCCTGCCGACCAGGCACAGGAAAAACTCCGGCTCCATCTCCAAGGTTCCGGCCGTCGTGAGCACGGCCCTGACGTAGGCGGAAACCAAAGCCTCGACGGACGCCGTTTTCCCCAATCCATCAAGGGTTTTAGCACGTTCCTTACACAAAGGCCCAAGCGATTTCATCATCACCAGATCCATCAAACCCTCGCGGCTGCCGAAATGATAATTCACCGCCGCGACATTCGCCTTGATTGCTCCCGTTACGTCCCGCACCGAGACCCCATCGAAGCCTTTTTTTGCGACCAGAGCCTCCGCCGCATCCAGCAATTTCCGCTTGGCTCCGGTTTCCGGCACTTTCAAAACACGCACGGCATCTAGCCAACTTTCCCGCATTCTTTGTCAATCTTTCACCCTACGTGATTGCGTTGTTGTGCCCGCCGGGAAATGTGTTACAAATCTTCCTGTGTAAGGGATAGCACAATTGCCCCCCCCAAAGGGCCCAAGGGCGTCGGAAACAAGGGATCCGATGCCCTTGGTTTTTTCCCCCAGCCATTCGAGGCCCATCCGGCCCGATTCCCTCCTTGCCTCCCATGCAAACCATTCTAATTTGGGAGATGCTTTTCAGAACCATGATCCCTGCCGCCGCTTTAACCGTTTCCGCCTTTTCCGCCGACCTTGCGAAAATTCCTTTTGAAACCGCCGATGGCGAGAAAGCCAGCTTGGGCGACTACAAGGGCAAAGTCGTGCTACTGGTCAATGTCGCTTCCAAATGCGGCTTCACCACCCAATACGAAGGTCTCGAAAAACTCTACCGCGCGCGCAAGGGCGATGGCTTGGTGATCCTGGCCTTTCCCTGCAACGACTTCGGAAATCAAGAGCCGGGCAGCATTGAGGAAATCGAGAAATTCTGCAAAACCAACTACGATGTCACCTTTCCGATCATGGGGAAACTAAGTGTCAAAGGCAAAACCCAGCACAAGTTATATGAAGCCCTGACCGGTCCGGAGGGAGCCTTCCCTGGCGATGTGAAATGGAATTTCGGCAAAATCCTGATCGGTAAGGATGGCAAACCGCTTGCCCGCTTCGAGTCCGCCACCACTCCTGACAGCCCTGAACTCACCCAGGCCATCACCGATGCTCTTGGCAAATAAACCTCGTTGCACACCCAGAGACTTTCGTTAGTTTGAGTCCGCCATGAAAACAAAAATCAACTTCAGCCGGATCGCGCTCCTTGGTGCCGCCGGTCTCGTCCTCCTCGGCATGTCATCCTGTCTGCCTCTAGCCGCCGGGGCCGCCGTCGGATACGTTGCCCATGATGAAGGTTACCGCCTCAGGAATCCCATCAAGAAAGTGGAATAAGCCCCACGCAATTTTCCGCATGAATATTCGGGAAATTCAAAGTCAGCGGGCCGACTGCGCAGTGTGTTTTCCAATATGAACGTGAATCCCCGCATCCTTGTTCCGCTCGTCATGCTCCTGATCTTTGGAGTGGTGATGTCTTCGTTTCTCCGTAATCCCAGCACGCCGGCCGGCTACGTTGGCTATCTCACCCAAGGCGCCGTGGTTGGCAAAACAAAATTCCACGGCACCCAATCAGGCCCGACTTCCTCCGGCCTGCGCTGGCTGCTTTCCGTGACCAACATCAGTGTAACACCCTACACTTACACGGAGGAGTTCGAGGGCAGCGATTCCGTCCTCTCAAGGGACAACCTTAAAATCAGCTTTCGCGTCCACATCATTTGGAAAATTCGACCCGATCAGGTTAAGGCGTTTGTCGAAAAGTTCAGCACCATCCGCGACAACGATAACCCGGATGCGATTGTCCAAACCGCTTACGATAATTTCATCCGTGAACCGCTCCGCACTTATGCCCGCGATGAAGTTCAGAAACTCGATGGCCTTGAGATCAAAGACAGCATTTCGCCGATTGGTGACTCGATTTTCCAGCGCACTCTCAAGCTCACCGCCAACACGCCTTTTGAAGTGACCAGCATTGTTGTTGGAAACATCCAATACCCTGCTGAAGTCGCCGATGCGGTTTCAAAAAAACTGGCGGCAACCCAGCTCCTCGAACAAAAGAAAACGGAAATCGAAATCCAGCGCCGGGACTCGGAGAAAAAAGTCATCGAAGCCGAAGGCATCGCCAAGGCCATGAACATCATCAATCTGAGCCTCACCGGTGCTTACCTTCAGCACGAAGCCATCGAGGCGCAAAAAGCGATGGTCGGTTCGCCCAATCACACCACCATCTACATTCCCACCGGAGCGATGGGGGTGCCGATCGTCGGCAGCATGAACATCTCGCCACCGGCTCCGGAAAAGTGATTTCGCTGCGGCATGTGGCTGGATCGCATCAATAAAAATTCACAGCGCCTTGATTGCATCCATGATCCGCTTGGTGAGGGCTTCATAGCCATCCTTGCCCGTCGTGTTTTTCAGTTCGGATTCTGAAAGAACGATTGGCTTACCCACGCTCACGGTGATCCGTGCAAAGCGGATTTTTCCCGAACCTCGGGCCAGGGCCTTGTCTGCCCCGGAGATCCGAATCGGCTGTATCGGCACGCCTGACTTCGAGGCGATCAAGCCGATCCCGGAAGCGGCGGCGCCGATGCTCCCGTCAAGCGTTCTGGCACCTTCAGGGAAAACCAAAACCCGATGGCCCTCCTTGAGTTTGCGGATGATCGTTTTCAGCGAAGTCATGTCCGGTCTATCCTGATCCACTGGAATCGCGTTCCACTGCGGGTAGAGCCATTTGAAAAAGGAGCCTTTGAACAGGGTCTTGCGGGCCAGGAAAACCATCTCGGACTTGTAAAGATTTCCGATGAGCGGCGGATCGAGAAAACTCTGATGATTCGAGGCAACAAGCACGGGCCCCGAAGTGATGAGATTTTCCTCTCCTATAATCCGCAGCCCGAAGAGCGATCGGTAGGCGGAGCCAAAAAGCATCCAACCGGTCCAATAAATCCATCGCATGGGTTTGGCAGGCTCTCCGGCAAGTCCCGGCTTGGCGGTTTGCGGCAGGGGAAAACCCTGCTTGCGGAGGATTTCAATGGCGGCGTTGATTCCGCTTTCGATGGAATGATGCGAGGTGTCGAGAATGGCCGCGCCTTTCGCAACCATCAGTGGCGCGGTATCCCGCGTGCTATCGGCTGCGTCCCGCTTCTCCACCGAGTCAACCTCCCCCGTATCCGAGCGGCGACTGCTGCGAAGCGAAGGATCGGCATCAATGTAAATTTTGAACGGAGTCTCGGGAAAAACAACCGACCCGATGTCGCGGCCTTCCATCACCACATGCGTGTGCTTCAGATAGTCACGCTGCAGCGCGACCAGTTTTTCACGAACCGCCGGGATGGCCGAAACATAGGAAACATTCGCATTGATATCGGCATCGCGGAGATGCCCGGAGGGATCGATTCCGTCAATACGGATCGTCGAAACGATGCCATCGTGGCCGCAGACAATTTCCATCCGATCGAGCAGATTAAAGACTGCCGCAGTGTTTTGCGGATCGATTTTTTCAGCGAGAATTTTCCAAGTCACTGCCCGGTACATCGCGCCGGAATTGACCATCACGATGCCGAGTCGTTCAGCCAAAGCACGGGCAAGCGTGCTTTTTCCAGAAGCGGCTGGCCCGTCGATGGCAATGGCGTGGTAAGTCATCGCGTGATGGTTGGCAGGATGAAATCCTCCGGCTTGGTGCGCTCGTGCCGGATTGCATCAAGGTGATGGGCGAAGCCCGGGTAGGAGGTGTTGATGCAGTCGGTGCCGTGGATGACGGTGTCGCCCTTGGCGAAAAGTCCGGCGATCGCGAAGGCCATCGCGATGCGGTGATCGCCGTGGGATTCGATGTCCGCGCCTTTGAGCGGCTTGCCGCCGTGAATGGTCATGCCATCTTCGAACTCTTCCACATCCGCGCCCATTTTCCGCAGGTTTTCAACAGTCGTGGTGATCCGGTCGGTTTCCTTCACCCGCAGTTCGCGGGCGTTGCGGATATGGGTGTCGCCTTTTGCGAGTGCTGCGGCTACGGCGATTACGGGGATTTCGTCAATGAGGTTGGGAATTTCCTCGGCCAGAAGTGTTGTGCCGGTGAGCGGCGCGCCCTGGATTTCGATATTCCCGATCGGCTCGCCTTCGGAGTTGTGGATGATTTCAATGATCCGGGCACCCATCCGGCCGAGGACTTTCAAAATCGCAGTACGGGTGGGATTAAGCCCGACGTCTTTGATCAACAAACGCGAGCCATCCATCGCGGCGGCGGCGACCAGCCAGAACGCTGCGGATGAAATATCCCCGGGCACCGCGAAATCACAGGACTCCGGCATCTGCCCGCCCGGCAGGGAAATTTTATTGCCCTCAATGCGGGTTGAGACCCGGAATGCGGCGAGCATGCGCTCGGTGTGATCGCGGGTTGTCGTAGGCTGGATCACGCTTGTAGTCCCTTCCGCAAAAAGACCGGCGATGAGCACCGCGCTCTTCACTTGGGCGGAGGCAACGGGCATTTCGTAAGTGATGGGCTGCAGCTTGCTGGCGTGGATTTTCAGCGGGGCGCAACCGGGCTTGTCACCCAAAGTCTCGATATTCGCACCCATTTCCGCAAGGGGAGCCGTAATCCTGCCCATCGGGCGCGATGAGAGAGAGGCGTCGCCAAATAGCTCGCTGGTGAAATCCTGGCCCGCAAGCAAGCCCGCCAGCAGGCGCATCCCGGTGCCGGAGTTGCCGCAGTCGATCGCCGCGACGGGTGCGCATAGCTTCATCGACTGACCATGGATACGCAACGTGATCGGGCCGTGGTTTTCAAGCTCCTCAATGACCTCGTAACGGGCTCCAAGCGAGTGCATGGCTTTCAAGGTGTTGAGACAATCCTCACTCGAGAGGAAATTGGAAATCTCGCAAACACCATTGGACAATCCGCCGAAAATCGCCGCGCGGTGGGAAATGCTTTTGTCACCAGGAACGGAGAACTCGGCATGAAGTGACGAAATGGCTTTGACGCGAAGGGTGGACATGAAGGTTGAAATTGATCAGTCGGGCACGTGTCCGGTCTCTTTACGGAAACGGTCGCAAGGTGTCACGAAGCGCCTTGGCGTCCGCTAGCCAGCGACGCGTTTGTTCTTGGTCGGGCTGCTCCAGAGTAGCAAGAATTTCGCGCAGTTGATCGATAGTTTCACGCAGCGCCGGAATGATGGCGAAGCGGTTTTCAGTAAGAATTTCCGCCCACATTTCCGGATTTCCGGATGCGACACGGGTGGTATCCCGAAGTCCGCCACCGCCAAAACCACCGATTTTCGGATCAGCCAAGGCGACTCTGGCCCCCGCCGCCGCCAGCACATGCGGGAGGTGACTGATGCGGGCAACGAGTTCATCGTGCGCTTTCGCGGTGAACCAAGAGTTCCGGCAACCGAGCGATTTCCAGAAACCTTCCAATGCCATGCAAAGCTCTGCGGGCGCTCCCGAGTCGTTGGTAAGGAGACAAGCCGCGTTTTCAAAAAGATCCGCCCGCGCCGCAACTAGGCCGTTTTGCTCCGAGCCGGCCATCGGGTGACTGCCGATGAACGAATTGCCATTCTGTGTGAGCAAACCCGCAAGCGTTTCGTGCGGAATCTGTTTTACCGATCCCACATCCGTAACCAGACAACTGCCCGGAAGACCCGCTGCGATCGCCGCCGCCAATAAACCGGGCATCGCACCAATAGGGACGGCAAGAATTAACAGGTCCGCTTCGGATGCCGCTTCCGAGAGATCGCAGGTGGCTCCTGAAATCCCGATGCCATGCGCATGTTCCAAGGCGGATTCCTTGCGGAGCCATAAGCGGGCTGGCGTTTTTCCCTGGATGCCGAGCGCGATGGATCCGCCCAACAGACCGCCGCCAAGAATGCTGACATGTTGGAAGGACTGGTTCATAAAAAAGACCGGATCCAAGGGGTTGGACCCGGTCGAAAGTGCGGTGACATACCGGAAGTTCGCGGACTAGGGCACGCGGAAGTATTTTTTCTCAGCAGCGGGATAGGTCGGATCCTGAACCAAGGTGCCGCTTGGAATGTCCCTTACGTCCACCAGCTTGTTATTGTAGGGACTGAAAACAAAGCCCTCTTTCCCCGGAACCGGGTTTGCAAATGCGTAATCGGTGCGCTTTGGCTCTGCGGGCTTTTCCGCTGTTGTTTCGTCCTTTGGCTTTTCCTTCGGAGTGTCGGACGTCTCCTCTTTTTCCTTCTCCCGCTCCTTCAGCCGCTCGCGCTGCTCCTTGATTTTCTGCTGATCCTTGCTGGTTACGGTTTTTTTCTCCGGTTCCTGGCTAGGCCCACGCGGTCCGCCAGGACCATCGGGAAGGACATAACAAGAGGCCAGGGCAAGGCAACCAAGCGCCTGTAGGCTGATGAATAACTTAGATTTCATAACGGTTGAAGGAAGTGACTGGCGGCGCATGGTTTTTACAAAAATTTCCCAGTCGCAAATGATTTGTACGTGAGCGAACGGCAAGCCGTCAAGCAGGTCGTCGGATGTTTTCGTGATTTCTCGAACGCCGTTTTCGAAAAAAATCTGTGTGCGACGCTCAGCCTTCCACGTTTGCCAGCATCGGCTTCTGTGTGATCGGATCATCCAGGACCGCGCGTCCGCCATATTGCATCCATCGGTAAGCGACGATCCACGCCAGCCAGATCATCGGGTAGGCGAAAAGCAATCCAACCCCCAGCGCCAGGCACCCCGCGAAGGCAATGGCGATGGTGAAAAGCCCGATCACGAACAGATTGACCTTGTTTTTTTCGGTCAGCCGTGAGCTGTAGGCAAACGCCTCCATGATCCCCATGTCCTTGTCCACGATGGCGGATAAATACTGGCTATAACGCAATGCCAGGTAAATACCCGGGAAAATGAGCAGCGCGAATCCGACCAGGACCATGATGAGATAAACCAGATATGCAAAGAAGGCCCTGATCAATAGCCGGCCCCCACCGAACAGCATGCCGATGGAAAAAGGTTTTCCGGAAACGATGTTCAGGCCGATCCTGATCGCACCAATAAGCAGAAAAACCGAAACAAATATCGAAACCAAGTTCGAGCCAATCATGAACGCGATATACTCCGGGGTCGCTGTCGTCCCTGCACTTGGCGGAGTAAAAGGCGAATTTGTAAACCCGAGCATCCAACCGGCAACAGTAATCGCAACCGAAACGGCGATGGTGATCATTACATAGATGATTACAACGAGCACCAGCGGGCCAATATTCTTCACCGTCAGATCAAACGCCCTTTTCACACAAGCAGTCGCAATGATCGGCTCGCTGCCTGGACCAATCTCGACCACGGGGCCGGTTCCCAATT
>JACMMB010000038.1 GCA_014379305.1 Akkermansiaceae bacterium | reverse complement strand
GCGGACCTTCGGCGGTTTTGGTAACTAGTGTGAAATCGACTGCTTGATCGCCTGTTTTGATGGACATGATTTTGATTGAGGTTGTGTTGATGTGACGGCCCACTCTAGCCCGGTAGTTCCGCCGGTCAATCCCGTCCGGAGCATCACCACCTGCAAAGTTTCCGAACAGCATGGCCTTCTCCTCTTCAGTCACAATCCGCCACTCGCCCTCGGGCAAATCTTTCGGTAATTCCAGCCCGCCAATGGAAATTCTTCGCAGGCCGGTCACATGATTTCCCAACGCTGCGAACATTCGCCGTACCTGATGGTATCGCCCCTCGTGTAAAATCACCTTCGCCTCCTTTTCTCCCATTGCCTCGAAGCCTGCCGCCAGCAGGGGCTTGGTCTCACTTTCTAACAGCATTTCCCCCGACCCGAAAATCCCTCGTTCGTTGCCTTGGAGAGCCCGGTCCAGCACCACGTGATAAACTTTCAAACAGCCCGACTTTGGATGGATAACCCGGTGGAGGAACTTGCCGTCATCGCTTAAAAGCAGCATCCCGCTGGTTTCCTTATCCAGCCTGCCCACCGGGTTAAGTCCGGGATTTCTTTTTGAAAATCTCAGCGGCAGCAAATCATAGATCGTTCCCTCCGGATCCTCCATACTGCAGGTATAGCCCTCCGGCTTGTTCATAATCAGTACTAGCGGTGCGGGGGAATCGAGTTTCTCCCCGGATACCAATATCTTGTCCACTCCCGGAAAATCTTTTGCCCCCAAACTATTCCCCACATCGTCCGTCACCACTCCACTCTTCAGCAGCTTTTCAACCTCACGCCGCGAGCCATAGCCGAGATTTGCCAGTAGTTTCACCAATTTCATCCACCTCAGTCTAGCAGACTAAAACCCTTCGCTAACAACTTTCTTGGGAGCTTGATTTCTCCAATCATTTCCATAATCTCTCAACCCTTGTCACAAGCCACAGCCATCATTGGATTAAGCCGGAAAATTCTCTTTTCTTCCGCTGCTCTATGGTTGGCCGCATGCGATTCTCCGGAAAAACACGGCCTTCGCCAACTTTCGCGTGCGGGCATCCAGCCTAGCGGACGCGCCCTCGTCCAGGCAGTCACCGATGGCGAAATCCAGCACATGCGCTGGCTACTCGATGTCGGAGTGCATACCGGACAGCGCGATGCAAATGGCCACACCCCGCTCCGCATCGCCATCGATCAGAACAATCCCGCGGCCGCAATCATGCTGCTGGATGCAAGTGCCGATCCCAACGCCAGTAGTCCCGATAAAGCCGACATGCTCGGTGTCGCCATTGACCAAGGGCAAACTCCGGTCGTCGAAAAACTAATCTCCTGCGGCGCAAATGCCAGCGGCCTCATGCCAAGCGGTGAGGAAATCCTCCCGTGGGCCATCCGCAACGGCCGCCTCTCCTTCGTCCGCTCCATGCTGAAAAGCGGTGCCGACCCACATCTGACCGACCGCAATGGCAATCCGCTTCTGCATATCGCCATCAATGCCGGGCATCAGGATTTGGTAAAGGCGCTCATCGCCTTGGGAGCCGATCCAGGAGCCGTCGATTCCGAAGGCCGCGGCACCCTCGCGCTTGCATTGAAAAACCGCTGGTTCGATATCCTTCCCACACTCGCCGCCGCAGGTGCCGATCCCAACCATTCCGCACCCAACGGCGCAACGCTCCTTGAGCAAGCCATCGCCGACAAAGACACTCAGGTCATTCCCATCCTCATGCGTATCGGCGCCGATCCCCTCCGCCTCCCGACCACCCCGGATGGAGTGACCCCCTTGGAAGCCGCCATTGCCAGTGGCCACCCACCCACACTCGATGCCGTCCTCCGCCCCGGCGAAAAACTCGATGGCCCCGAGTGGCAACCCGCACTCTGGCTGGCCTACCGACAAGGCAACCTGCCACTCGCCCGGACGCTTCTTTCAAAAGGAACACGCGCCACAAACCTTGGTCCCGACGGCATTTCGCTCACCGAAACAGCCACCGCTTTCCGCAAAATCACCTGGCTCAAGCTGCTTCTCGATTACGGCCATGATCCGGGAAAATCCATCTACTACGCCTCTCGTAGCGGTGATTATCTCACTGCGAAATTCCTCCTCGACTGCGGCGTTTCCCCCAATCTCACCCTTGTTCCCACCCTGGACACTCCGCTTTCCATCGCACTGCGCAGCGGCCACCACAGCCTCGCCGCCCTGCTCCTTGAAAAAGGCGCCAACGCGAATCTCAGCCTTCCGGAAAAACAAAAGCCCCTCCATCTCGCCCTCATCACCGGTAACCATCAGGCCGTCAGACAACTCCTGGCCGCAGGGGCCGATCCTAATGAGCCGATCTCAGTCCCGGTTAGTCCCGGCTTCCTCAGGCATGTCCGCTCGAAAACCATGAAATGGTATCTCACCCGCGATCGAAACATCACGCCGCTGATGATCGCCGCCGATTCAGGCATCATCGCCTCCGCCCGCCATCTTATCGCAGCCGGGGCTAAGAAGAACACCCACACCCGCGTCAATTACTCCTGGCCGATCAACTTCGCCTCCAACCGCAGCGATGTCGCCATGATGCGCTTTCTCCTTGGCCAGGATCCCAAACGCGTCGAACGCCACATCGTCCTGTCACTCACGGAACAACGCGCCAGACTCTATGATGGCGCGGGCAACGAGCTCTTCTCCACCCGTGTCTCCACTGGCAAAAGAGGCTATGGCACCCGCACCGGCCAATTTGTCATCACCGACAAACACCGCCACCACAGCTCGACGATTTACCACTCGTCAATGCCCTATTTCCAACGGCTTAGTTGCAGCGATTTCGGCTTTCACCAAGGCTACGTCCCCGGTTACCCGGCCTCACACGGCTGCATCCGGCTCCCTGCCGAAAGCGCCAGAAAACTTTTCGCCATGACGGAAGCCGGCGACAGCGTGACCATCCAGCCTTAGTCACAACCCGCACTTGATAAACCCTTGGTTTACCCCACATCCCGGTTTTGCCAGCCGATCACAAACGCGGTAACCACCCCGCAACTCACGCACACCCCAAGCAGCAACCACCCGCAGAATTTCATAGTGTCGACTTGCTCCTGATAGAATGGAACCGGTTTCTCCAAGGCCAGGAAAACGTGTCTGGCTTTTTTGTTCCGGTAATCATTTCGAAATGTCTCAGCCTCCCTGACCAGGAGATCGATGCGTTCGTTGACAAAGAATGAATAGGTCGGCTTCACATCCTCCCCCTTCGGCCAGACCTTCATCGTTGCGACCTCAAGCGGGGTGCCCTTGTCCACCATCCGCCGGATGCGCTCTACCAATGCCCGCGCTTCCGTTTCGGTGCGGGCACCGGATGCCAATAGCCGCCTTAACCCTTCCTTCACCATTTCGAAACGCTCGATGCCGTCTTTTCCAAGCTCCTCCCCCATATCACGCGCGCGCTCGATTTTTCTCTGCATGCGGATGCGCTCCAGCTCGAATGGATTCCGCGTCGCCTGAGCCACCATCATCCCCTCATACGCATAGCGCAGCGGCATGACCCATGCGGGCACAGGAACTCCGCCTCCAAGTCGCTGCACTTTGACCTCATCAAAAAGCCCCCGATTCATTTCCTTGAACGGCACCAAGGCTCCCGCCAGCAACATCTGCGGCACCAGTAAAAGCGGGACTGCGGTCAACGCCGCACGTTCGGTCTGCACCATTGAGGAAACAACCAAGGCCATCCCCGTCCCGGTTAGCGCCGTCAACGTCATCCAGATCCAATGATGAAACAGCATCCCCTTGATCTCCAGAAAATGATTTCCAATCACCAGATAAGTGAAGCACTGCACCGCCGCCACCAGCCCGAGAGCCAAAAACTTCGCGCTCACATAGGACACTCCGCTGGGCTGGCAGTTCCGCTCTCGCCGCAGCACCGCCCGATCCCGCAAAATCTCCGTCGCCGAGTTCGTCAGCCCCAAAAACATCGCCACCGTCACACTCAGGAAAAGGTAAGCCGGGATGTGCAGCGCCGTCGAAAATTCATACTTCCCCGTCGGTGAGGAACGCAATGTGATCGCGATCAAAGCCGCCAGAATCGGCGCCTCCAGAAACGTGCTGTACAGCGTTCCCCGATTGCGCATCTTGGACAGCAGCGAGCGCTCGAAATGGGTCGTGAAAACCAGCAACACCGCCCGCCATCTTCGCGTCGGCTTCGGCGGCACCGGCAACTTTCCGCCTCCCTTGTAAGCACCGGGCCGTTCCACCGGACTCACATCCCGCTGCAGGGATTTCAGCAGCGCGGCACTCTCGAATCTCTCCTGCCAGAACGTCGGCGGAAATCGTCGCGCCGCACCCGTATTTCCCCCGTCGCCAATCGCATTCAGCGGCGTTTCCAACACATCGAACACAAAATCTGCACCCAGCGGAGTCTTCGCCACCATCGAGGGATGCGATATTCCAAGTTCCTCACAAGCCTCCCGAAAATAACCCACCATTCCGCCGGGAGTGCCGAAGAAGGCCATTTTCCCTCCCCCATCCAACAGCAAAACCTTGTCAAACAGCCGCAACACGCTTGCTCCCGGACGATGCAGTGAAGCAATGACGATTTTCTCCCGGGCCAATGCTCGCAGGGTCTCCGCCACATGCTCCGAATCTTTGGATGAAAGCCCGGATATCGGCTCATCGAATAGG
>JACMMB010000037.1 GCA_014379305.1 Akkermansiaceae bacterium | reverse complement strand
GCGGAGACCGGGAGCGCGGGCGGCGGGTTGTGGAAGCGTTGTGGATCTTGTTCGGGTTGCCTGGCTTTGCGGATGGTGCGGAAGGCCGGGAAGCCGGTGGATCTGATATCGCTGCAGCTACAGATTTAAGGCTTCCTCAAATCCGGCCAGCCCTACAACCCGGAAAAACGCGGCTTCCATAACGCCGCCTGACTCCCCCCAAGAATCCATGCCGAAACTCGAAAAATGACAAATTAGTCTTGAACTTTCACCGCAGCATCTTGTTCGGCTTGAGCGGATCCTAGGCCGCGTCCGACGACCATTCCGATAAATCCAATAGCAGAATGGATGAGCCAAGTATGAAATCCTTCATTCTCGAAGTAGGTTCCATATTCTTCATTGCTTTTAAAGTCTACCGATAAGCCTCCATGCTCGCGGAACTCTTGAGGGAAATCGGCTCCAGTCTCACGAACTGCATCCATAAAGGGAACTTCAAGAATGTAAGTGATGATCGCTCCGCCTGTGTGCAAGAAGCGATATGATACGACACCGGAGAACTCCAATATGGTTACTCGTTTCGGTTCGAAACCGCTGGTCAAATCGAGAATGATTGATTGGCCGTAATCCTGGACAGTGAAACCACGAAGGTGAAAATCGTGATAGTCGAATTCTTCAATAAGGCGGGATGAACTCATCGATATTTTCTTTGCCGAACGGATGCAAGCTGAGCGACGGGTTAGGCTTCAGGAGGTGGGGTGGTGAACTCGCGCAGCAACTCGGCCATGACCTCACCGGAAGAGTAATCGGGGCGGCCCGGCCGGTCGCGGATTGGCAAGAACGCCTCCAACTCCTCCTTCGGCAAGATTAACTTTTCGATGGCTGCCTCGCTGACGCCAAGCTTCTCGCGGAAGGAAATCTCGCAGCCATCCTCCAAGGCGTCGAAGATGACGTCAAGGTGGCGCAAGCCCCGAAAGCGGATGCTCACCGTCTCTCCTTTGGAATTGGTGTAGCTTTGGTTGCTGGCCTTGCCGCGCTCAACGGCTCGGGCGTAGGCTTCTTCGGGGGTCGTGGCTCGGATGAGCACTGTATTGATGTGGACGATGTTGCGCCGGTGGCCCTCGACGCGAATTTCCTCGACGAGATCGGCGACAAACCACTTGGTGTCTTCTGGGACGTAAGCCATCGGGGAGGAGTGTGAAAACGCGAGCCTAACAGTGCAAATCAGCAACCACACTGGTTGGATATCTCCGGGGCGGATTTCCGGGAGGAATGCGGGAAATGTTTCCGAATGAGGGGTTTCGGCGGAAATTGCATGAATATCGTTTGGGGGAAAAGCAACTGGTCGTCAAGATTTCGGGGGGGCTGGTTTGATATCGCGGGTGATAGGCAAGCGGGTTGATTGCGGGGGTGTGGCTAGGGTGGATTGCTGAAATCGGGCAAAATCCATGCGTTTTGCGTGAAAAGCGCGACATTCTGTCTCATTTTAGCGCTTGGAGGGGTCATGGTCAGCATCCAATGACCCCATGGTGAGCATCCAATGACCCCATGGTGGGGTGACAATGACCTCATGGTGGGCAGACAATGACCTCATGGTGGGCAGACAATGACCTCATGGTGGGGTGACAATGACCTCATGGTGGGCAGACAATGACCTCATGGTGGGCAGACGATGACCCCTTGGAAGGGTGACAATGACCCCATGGAAGGTGACAATGACCCCATGGCGCGGCGGGGGTGAGGGGGTCTTTTGGAAACGGCGGATGATATCCGCCGCTCCTTGCGGAACTTCAAGGGCTAGGGGGCTTTCCAATTGGGGAAATCCGTGGCGAGCTGGGTTTTGAACTTGGCGGCTTCGCTGGCTTTGTTCTGTTTTTCGAGAACTTCGATATATTTATGGATGGCTAGAGGTTTGAGATCGGCGTCTTCGTGGAATTGGATGACGGTGAGGTAGTCGGCGGCGGCTTGGCCGAGATTGTTTTCCTGAAAGTGAAGATCGCCGGAAATAATGCGGAGGCCGGCGGAGGTGCGGCCCTGGGGGCGCAGTCCGAGGGCTTCGTCGGCCGCTCTGCGGGACTCTTCGAACCGTTTCAAAAGGTAGAGGGCGCGGGCGCGGTCAAGCAGGGCGTCCGCTTTCCATGCGGGGCTGTCCTCGACCTCGAGGATGTTGGAAATCGCGGGCAGGGCCGCTTCGGCCTCGCCGGTTTCGATGCGGGCCTTAGCGAAGTAGCGCCACACTTCCTTCGGGGTGAGGCGCGGGTCATCGGCGTTGGATACCAGGTTCAGGAAGCGGGCGGCGGCGTGGAAATCGCCGGTGTTGTAGGATTGCATCCCGGACCATTGAAGAGCCTGCTGGGGGATGTCGGAGACGTATTTTCCTTCAATCGCAAGGTCGATTTCGGTGGCGAGTTTTTGCGGCTCCTGGGCGGCAAAGTGGGAGAGCGCGAGCAACAGACCCGCGTGCTTGCTGTAGGCGTCCGGCCGGAGTTCGCGGGCTTTGTTGAGAAAAGGGGAGGCTTCCTTGGGGGCGTTGGTCTTCACCATGCCCCAGCCAATCCAGTAGTTTGCCTCGGCCTTGAGGTTGTCGGAAAGGTCATCGACTTTGGAGATCAACCCTTTGTAGCGGACCAGCATGTTCTCGATGTTGCCCTCCTTGCGGCGGGTGCGGGCTGACTCCAGCCATGCCATGGATGCGAGGTCGGCGGGGGCTTTCGCGTTGGTGGTCAGCCGGTCGAAATCGGCGATGGCTTTGGCGGGTTCACCGGCTTCCGCATAGGCTTTCGCGCGTTTCAGCAGGGCGGGATAGACGCGCGGATCGTCCGGAAATTTGGCGATGAAGTCGCTGAAGGAACGGATCGCACCCTGGGTATCGCCTGCTTCGGAAAGGCACCATCCGCGCTGATAGAGAAAGCCGGGGCGGTTGGCTTCGCTGATCAGGCTGGCATCGATTTCCGCGTAAACCTTGGCGGCTTCCGCAGGCTTTTGCTCGGAAAACAGGGTTTCCGCTTTCATCAGCATGGCGGTGTGGATACGGGTGTCGTCAGGTCGGGATTTCCCGTAGATCTGGAGGAAAGCATCGACCTGATCGACGACATGGCGGCCCTCGATTTGGAAAAAGCAATTGAGGCGGTAATAGGCTGCGTGGAAGGCCAGGTCGTTGTCCGGCTTGACGAGGCGCTCGACCTCGCGGAAAAGCTCGCTGGCTTCGGCGGGTTGTTTGAGTTTCACCATGGCGCGGGCGGCGATCATGAGGCGGAGGGCTTCCTTTTCGCCCTCGGCCTTGAGGCTGCTTTTGCGGAAAAGATCGATGACTTCGCGGTAACTTTTTTTCGCGTAAAGATTCTCCATCATCGCCGTCTGCGCATCCGGCCGGAAGTCCTCGGTGCCTGCGGTGCTGAGAATGTAGTTGAGGTATTTTTCGGCGAGATCGGTCTGATCAAGCTTGGTCGCGATGATGGCCGCATGCAGCGCCGCCTCCCCGCGGTATTTTGGCGAGGCATTGGATCCGGCGAGTGCTTCGAACATCGCGAGCGATTCCTCCAGTTTCCCCGCCTTGAAACTCAGATGGCCGACGGCGAGCTGGGCCTGGTCCTTGAAAAGCATCCCGGCCGGGTCCTTGATGACGCGGTTGTAGGCGGCGATTGCCTCGCGATCGCGACCGAGCAGGCGGTAGCAATTGCCGGCGAAGAGGTTGCCTTTGGGACGGTCCTCCGGCTTGGCGGCATTGGCGGCAAAGCGCTCGAAAAGCGGAGCGGCGAGGACATACTGGCCCTGATTGTAATGATCGGCAGCAAGGGTGTAGGCGGCGGCGGCGGCCCATTTCCCCTGACCGAATCGGTTGAGAAGGGTTGCGAAGCAGCGCTTGGCATCATCGATCTGGCCTGCCTGATAATAGCTGCTGCCGAGATACCACCAGGCTGCCTCGGCGTTTGGATGGTTGGGAAATTCGTTGACGTAGGCGTCGAAAATTTCGGCGGATCGCTGATAAAGATCCCGGCGGTTTTCGAGATCAACCGCTTCCTGGGCTGTGTCATAAAGATTTTTTCCGCGGATAAAGAAATCCTTGCCCGCATTCGCATCGAGCTTGTCCTCGACGACTCCGGCACGCGGCGGTGCCTGGGCGCAGATGATTGATATCGAGATCAGGAATATCGGGAAGAATACTTTCAAGGGGATGGGAGATTTGTAGCGGTGATTGGATTCGGTATAAG